>JAXKWB010000158.1:0-11422 GCA_036172385.1 Halanaerobiales bacterium
AATTATTTCTATTCTGTAAATTTTAGGCCATAATTTTCCTGTAACTAAAAAATTGTCATTTTCAGGATCTGAGGCAATTCCATTTAAGACATCTATCTCACCTTGATAGTCTGTTTTTAAAATATCGCTCAAGTTCAGATAAGCGGGAACCCTTCCGTTTTGAGCATTAATTTTAATAATATAATCTGTCTGCCAGATATTTGCATAAATAAAGCCGTTATGGTATTCCAGTTCATTAATGTTTTTTATTTTCTGATCACCATTTTTAACTTCGATTTTTTTAATTAATTTAAATGTTTCTGGATCTCTAAAGGTAATAAATTCACTGCCATTACTCATAATTAAATGCTGACCATTATTGGTCAGACCCCAGCCCTGTCCCTGGTAACTAAGGGTTTTAATTAAATTGAAATCAAGATCATAAACAAAAGCGGTATTTTCTTTCCAGGTTAATTGATAAATTTTATCATTTAAAATAGTGATCCCTTCTCCAAAATATTCTTGATCTAAATTTATTTGTTTTAAAACCTGACCGCTTTCAATTTTTACTTTTCTAAGTGAAGATCTATCATAAAGACCTGTTCCTTCATAGAGATAGTTATCGTAAAATTCAAGCCCCTGAGTAAAGGCCCGGGGATCATGGGGATAACTTTCTAATATCTGATAGTTCAATTTGTTTATTTCTCCTGCCTGGAGATCAGGAGAGATTACAAGACAAAGAAATAAAATTGAAATAAATGTTAAATGCTTAAATTTATTTTTCATTATTATTCACCCCAACCAATATTTTAAATCCATATATTTAATATTCGGTGTTAATTAGTTAAAACCTTTTTTAGTCAATGATAATGGGGAGTAAATGCAAGTAAAAGTTACTTAAGAGCTTTTTAAGATACTTAAAAGCCTGTAATTAGATTTAATTAATCAAGACAATCTACGATAATAGTTTATGAGAGGAAGTGACAGGATGCTGCAGAAACTGGAGTTAAATATCGACAGCTATCCCTCCCGGAAAGCCATGGGATTTTATAAGCTATCAGATAGTACTCAAAATTTTGCTCAAAAAGGGATTGAGACTGCTCAGAAGGCAGCTGCTTTTTATGCTTCGACAGGTGATAAGCTAAGTAATTTTAAAAATTATAAGATTTCAGATCTGGGAGCAGAAATAATGTACAGTGAGCAGCGAGAGTTAGTTGTAGCATATAAACCGGGACCAAATATTGATTTTAAGGCATAAAAAAACAAATATTAATTGGAGGGATTTGAATGGAAGTAATGACCCGTGATTTTGGCAAAATAGAAATTGATAAGTCAGATATCATTTCTTTTAACTCGGGACTGCCGGGTTTTGAAAATCTAAAAGAATTTATTTTATTACCCCTGGCAGAGGAATCACCATTTATTATAATGCAGTCAGTGGAAGATCCGGATATAGCTTTTGTAACAGTGGAGCCGGGAAATTTAATTCAGAATTATGAATTTGAAATTAGTGACAAAACAGAAAAGAAGCTAAAAATAGAGAGTGTATCAAATTTATTAATTTTAAATATTATTACTTTAAAGGATGATTTTAAAAATAGTACTGCTAATCTTTCAGCGCCAATTGTAATTAATTTGGAAGAAAAACTTGGCCAGCAGGTAATACTTGATGATCAGCGTTATCAGGTGCAGTATAAAATTTTTGCAGCTGTAGAAGAGGTGGCAGAATAATGCTGGTACTGAGCAGAAAGTTAAATGAAAAAATAATAATTGATGACCAGATAGAAATAACTGTGGTAGGAATTGAAAATGGGAAGGTTCAGCTGGGTATTGAGGCACCAAAAGAGATAGAAATAATGAGGAAAGAACTTTTAGAAGATGTTAAAGAAGAAAATCAAAAAGCAGTAAAGAACAAAAAATTACTGGATCAGTTAAATAATATTAAATTTAATCTTTAGTTTTATTGCTATTTTGAGTAAAAAATTATAAAATATGTACAGGAGGTTATTATTATGCAGGGAAGAAGTGCCGATCAATATAAGCAGATGCAGATCAAAACAGCAAGTCCAGGTAAGCTTTTATTGATGCTTTATCAGGGTGCAGTTAAATTTATGAAATTAGCAAAAAACAATATAAAAGAAGGAAAAATAGAAGAAAGCCATAAGAATATAATTAAGGCTCAAAATATTATTCTGGAGCTGCAGAGTACATTAAACAAAGAACAGGGTGGAGAAATTGCTGTTCAGCTGGAAAGTCTCTATGATTTTATTTATAGAGAGCTTGTTCAGGCTAATTTAAATAAAAACACAAGACATCTTGATAATGTTATACCTCTGGTAGAAGAATTATTTGTTACCTATAAAGAAATTGTAATTACCCAAAATTCTGGGGAACAGAAAAAAGTAAATATTGGTGTTTAAGTGGAGGTTTGTTTATGAAAGACCTGTTTGAATTATATCAGACTTTAAAGTCCCTTACTAAAACAGAAGCAGATCTGATTGAAGAGGGGGACTTTGATAATTTAAAAGAGAAATTAGACGAGAAAAATAAGCTAATTGCTGAGATTGATAAAATTAAGCAGAAAAATTATTTTGCTCAGCTTGCTTTTTCTTTATCTAAAGAGGAACTGCAGAAAAAAAGAGATGACTTATATCAACTAATGCAGGAAATTAATAAGCTGCAGTCTCAAAATATGCAGGCTCTAGAAAAGAAAAAAATTGAAAACAAGGAAAAAATGATTTCCCTGTACAGCAGGGAAAAAAGTATTAAGGGATATCTTAATTCCGATAAATACGAAGCTAAATTTTTTGATCAAAAAAGCTAGTAATTTTAGCAATAATTAAACTTAGGGGGGAAGTTAATGCAGGACAATGGTTATTTAGATATGTTTTTTGATGAAGCAAAGGAATATGTTGAAACCCTTAACAATGGGATCTTAACCCTCGAAAATAATCCAGGGGATAAAGAAACAATTGATGCAGTTTTTAGAGCAGCCCATTCACTTAAAGGAATGGCTGCAACAATGGGGTTTCAAAATTTAACAGAACTAACTCATAAAATGGAAAATATGTTAGATAGAGTTAGAGAAGGAAAACTTGAGGTGACCACAGAGTTTATTGATCTTTTATTACAGGGGCTGGATAATATTCAGTTTCTAGTCGAAAAGATCAGGGAAAATGAGGGTGAAGAACCTGAAGGTATTAATTTAGAAGGGTTTATCCAGGAACTGGCTGATTATGGTCAGCAGGCTGCTGTTTCTGAAGCCAGTGAACAAAATAGTTCTGGGGAAACTGCTGATGATTTCAGCTTTAATCTGACTCAGGCAGAAAAGAAAGAATTAATGAAAGTAAAAAAGGATAAGGAAAGAATTTATCATTTAAAAGTTGTTTTAGATGAACAGGATTTTCAGAGTGTAAGAGCTTTTATGGTTCTTAAAAAAATTGAAGAAGTTGCCAAGCTGTTTAAATCTACACCAGCTAAGGATGAAATTGAAGAGTCAGAAGCAGCCGTTTCTGAATTAGATGTTTATGCCCTGAGCTGGCTGCCGGCAGATGAATTTAAAGAAGAACTGGCAGAAATTTCTGGAGCAGAGATTACTAACTTCACTGAAATTGATTCTCTGAAGATGGAAGAAGAAAATCAGGAAAGTGACAGCAAAAGTCTTCATGCTGAACATAAGGTCAATTCTTTTCAGAGCAGTTCAACAGTTAGAGTTGACATCTCCAAACTGGATACCTTAATGAATATGGTAGGAGAATTATTGATCAATAAAACTCGCCTGCAGTCTCTGGATATCCAAAAATCTAAATTTAATGAGATTATTCCACAGCTGGATAGAGTGACTATGGAATTACATCATATTGTGATGCAGATTAGAATGGTGCCGGTGGGAGTAATGTTTAGCAGATTTCCGCGAATGATTAGAGACCTTTCTAATAAAATGAATAAGGAGATTGACTTTATCATGGAAGGTCAGGAAACCGAACTGGATCGTTCAATTATTGATGAATTATCTGATCCGTTAACTCATCTTTTGAGAAATGCTATTGATCATGGGATTGAAAAGCCGGAAGCAAGAAAGGCTAAAGGAAAAGATGAAGAAGGGCGAATAGAGCTTAAAGCTTACCAGAAGGGTAGTGAAATCATCATTGAAGTTACAGATGATGGTGCTGGTATTGATTCTGATATTATAGGACGTAAAGCTGTAGAAAAGGGGATAGTTGGGGAAGAAGAGCTGGATCAATTAGAAAGAAGAGAAATACTTGATTTTGTCTTTCACCCTGGTTTCAGTACAGCAGCTGAAGTTACAGATGTATCCGGCCGTGGTGTGGGAATGGACATAGTCCGCAATGTAGTTAAAAAACTTGATGGTCAGATCAGTATTGATTCTGAACTGGGCAAAGGTAGTACTTTTACTATTTCTCTACCGCTGACTCTGGCAATTACTCAGGCTTTAATGATTACAGTTGATGGTGATACATTTGCTATTCCACTAAATGCTGTCAGTGAAACTCTGACAATTAGTCCTGAAAATATCAAAAAAGTTAGAGGGAAGGATGTAATTGTCTTAAGAGAAAATACTATACCACTTGTTTCTGCTTCTGAAATATTTGGTAATAAGAATCTGGATTCATTCAAGAAATCTGATTCTGACTTATCAGTTGTAATTTTAAAGAGTGGGGATCGTTATATTGGGTTAATAGTAGAAGAGTTATTGAATCAGCAGGAAATTGTGATAAAGTCTCTCGGTAATTACCTGCAGGATACTGAATATATAAGTGGGGCTACGATTATCGGTGATGGGGATGTTGCTTTAATTATTGATGTAAGAGATATTGTTGCATAAATATAAAACTTAAATAGGGGAGATTAAATAATGGACCTCAGCATTGACAAAATAAATTGGCAGAGTATTAGAACCAAATTAGTAATAATTATTAGTGTTTTAGTTTTAGCTTTAATTTTGCTTTCTTCAGTCTTTACATATTTTCAATCAAGCAGTATCCTGGAAGAAAGTATTTATCAGGCGGCTTTAGATAAGGTTCAAAATAATGCAAAACAACTGGATATGGTTATAAATCAGAGTGTTAGTTCAGTTAAGAATCTTGACCACAGCTGGTTTGACAGCCGGACAACTTTAGATACGGAATTAGCAAGACAGCTTTACTTTAATATGGGGAACAACGAACATTTTGCAACAATAGTAGAGGAGCACCCATATCTGTCTTCACTTTTTTTAATTGATTTAAATGGTCAGATGAGTACAACACTTTCCTCTGAAGAAATTGATGTATCTGAAATGGAATTTTTTAAACGAGCTCTAGAGAGTAAAGAAGTTTTCATCAGTGATCCTGTACAGACACCAGGAGCTGAAGAAGAGTCTGTTTTAATAGTTGAGCCTTATTATATAGCTGAAGAATTAAATATGATTTTTGGAGGCTCAATTCCTCTTTCTGAATTTAATGAAATGACTGCTTCAATGAATATTAACGGAGAAGGCTCTGGATTTGTTATTAATCAAAATAATTATGTGATAGCTCACGAAAATCCTGAGTATCAGGGAAATAAAACACTGCTAAAAGAAGGCGGAGAAGAAATTAAAGCGCTTTTTCAGCAAATGCATTCAGAGACCAGTCAAATTGAATTTTATCACTTTCTGGGGGCAGAGAGAGGTGTAGCTTTTGCTCCTTTAGAGTCTGCCAACTGGTCGCTTGCAATTCAGGCAAAAAATTCAAATGTTATGGCCCCAATTACTTCTATGAGATATATGAGTATTCTGATCGGTCTAATTGCTGTGATAATAGGTATGGTAGTAGCATATTATATTGCCGGCTATATCGCAAAACCAATTTTACAATTGAGAGACTCAGCCAATGTTATTGCCGGGGGAGATTTAACAGAAAAGGTAGACATTGAAAACAATGATGAAATTGGGGAACTGGCTGATGCTTTTAATAAGATGGTAGATAATATTAAAAAGCTGGTTGTAAATATTAAAGATTCTGCAGTCAGGACTGATCAAACTGGAGAAGAATTAAAGCATACAGCAGCAGAAACTTCAACATCTATTGATAATGTTGCTGCTTCAGTAGAAGAATTTTCTGCCTCAATTGAAGAGGTTGCAGCATCTGCAGAAGAATTTGCCTCTTCCAGTACAGAAATCAACGAAAATGTTCAGGGAATTACTAATTATACAGATCAGGTTAATGTACTGGCAGAGAGTGGTCTGGAGGAAATGCAGAAAACAGAAAGAGAAATGGAAGAAGTAATGGAAGTTTCTGCAAAGTCAATTGATAAGATTAATAATTTAAATGAATCTGCCGGTAAGATAAATGGTATTGTTAATATGATTTCTTCTATTGCAGAACAGACAAACCTGCTGGCTTTGAACGCGGCTATTGAAGCTGCCAGAGCTGGAGATGCTGGACGTGGATTTGCAGTAGTAGCAGATGAGATTAGAGAATTGGCAGAAGAAACAAAAGGATCTACTGATGAGATTAAGAGTCTGGTAGATAATCTGCAGGATGAAATTGGAGCTACAGTTGGAGTTATTAATAATACAAATGATCAGATCAAAACTGGTGCAAGCTCTGTTTCTGAAACAGGTAAGACCTTTAATAATATCACTGATAAAATTAAAGATGTGGTGGCCCAGGTTAGAGAAACAGCTGCTTCAGTTAATGAGCTTTCTAAGGGAAGCCAGGATATATCCAGGGTTACCGAAGAACAGGCAGTTAACAGTGATCAAATTTCTGAGTCAGTCCAGAAACAATCTGAATCAATGGAAAATCTGAATCAGGCAGTTGATAGTCTGACTGAAATGACAGTTGAATTAAAAGAATTAGTAGGAGAATTCAAAATTTCATAAATGGGGTGTGATTATGGAGACAGCTCAGGAACGTTTAGATTTAGAAAAAGCTAAAAATCAAAATAATAAGAAAAACGGTCAGGCTCAATATGTAGTTTTTAATATTGGAGAAGAAGAATATGGGATAGAGATAGAGTATACCAGAGAGATTATTAAATCTGCCCAAATTACAAATGTACCAAATACTGACGAGCATGTTGTTGGTGTTATTAATTTAAGAGGGATTATTGTTCCAGTAGTTGATCTGCACAGCCGCTTTGAAATTGACCAGGACAGTGGAGATTTTGAAGAAGATGAGCAGAGAACTATTACAGTTGAAGTAAATGAAATGCTTTTAGGAATTCAGGTAGATCACATTGAAGGAATTGTCTGGCTGGAAGAGGATAGTATTACACCAGCACCAGATGTGGAGAGTAATTTACGACAGGACTATTTACGCGGTGTTTGTGCCCGGGATGAAGATCATCTTTTAATTCTGCTTGATTTAGAAAAAACGCTCTTTACTTAATAAATTATTAATAACTTTCCCCATTATAAAGTTATTATTTCTTAATAATTTTTAATGGGGAAAACTGTTTTATAAGATTAATCGAAAATATTTAAGCTGGAGGTGGTTATTTTGCAGATTAAAGAGATCAGTCAGGATAAAAAACAGTATGTTATTTTTTATTTAGCAGATAAGAAATTTGGAGTTAATATTAATCAGACAAAAGAAATTCTGTCTAATACTGAGATGACTTTTGTTCCGGATAGCCCTGAGTTTATCAGTGGAATAATAAACTTGCGGGGATCTGTAGTACCTGTAGTTAATTTAAAACTGAGACTTAATATTAAAGGTAATAAAAAAGACAGAGAAGAAAAAATTATTATTGTTGAGCTTGATGGATTGACAGCAGGGATGATGGTAGATGATGTTAAAGAAATTGAACCTTTAACAAAAGAAAACATTGTTAATTTACCTGATTTAGCTAAAAAAGTTGACAGTGATTATATAGAAGGAGTAGGCAGGGCTGATAAAGATGATGAACTGCTTTTACTTCTTAATCTTAAAAATGTTTTAAGTAATCATGAAATTGAAGAACTAAAAAATGTTGATGGAAAAATTGACAGCTAGACAATAATATCGGGAGGTATGTTTATGGATTTAGATCAGAATAAAAAGGATATTCTAAAAGAAGTAGCGAATATTGGAGCAGGTAATGCTGCTACTGCTTTTTCCGGTATGATTGGACAGGAAATCAATATGACAGTTCCCAAAGTAGAACTGATTGATATTCAGGATCTACCATCAATTACCGGTGATGAAGAAGAATATATTGCCTGTATTATGATTAATTTTTCTGGAGAAATATCAGGTAAAATCTTACTTGTTGTGGATATGGAAAATGTAGAGAGGATGTTGAAGCTGATTTTTTCTACTGACGAATTACCAGAAAAATCAATGCAGCATTCTGCCCTCAATGAGCTGGGAAATATTTTAAGTGGAGCCTATTTAAAAGCAATTAATGATTTTACTGATCTAGATTTAGATCAAAGTGTGCCTGCGATGGCTTATGATATGGCCGGGGCTGTCTTAAGTTCTTCGGTTATTGATTACAGCCAGACAGAAGACTTTATTTTACTTTTAGAAACAGAGTTTATTGCTGGTGAAGAAAAATTAGAGTTATTTTATTTCTTTATTCCCGAAAAGGATTCCCTTAATTTTTTATTTAAAAAGTTGGTAGGTGGTAATTTTGCCTAGTCCGGATCAGGTAGCAGAGAAATTAGTTGTCAAAATGGCAGACCATGCAGTAGGTGATGAAAATACAGTTTTGGCGACACTGGGACTTGGGTCCTGTATTGGAATTGCTCTTTATGATAAGTTTTCTAAAGTGGGTGGTCTGGTTCATATTATGCTGCCGGAAAATCCAGGTGGCAAAAAGATTGTAAAATATGCTGATACAGGGATTCCATTTCTGATAAAAGAATTAGAAAATATAGGGGCTCAAAAACGACGACTCTCAGCTAAAATTGTCGGTGGAGCTGGAATGTTTAAATCTGAAAGTGGAGATTCTGTGATGAAAATTGGGGAAAGAAATATTGAAGCAGTAAAAGCAACATTGAAAAATATCGGCATAAAAATAATTGGCAGTGATGTTGGTAAGGATTATGGTCGCTCAATGTATTTTTATCTTGATGATGGGCGGGTTGAAGTAAAATCTTTCAGCCGGGACTTGAAAACAATTTAAAAATAATATATAGTAATAAAAGGAAGCGGAACAAATTAAAAGTAAAAAGTTCTATTATTTTAGTAAATGAGCTTTTTGCTATTGTAAATAAAAATCATTTCTGTTATTATAGTAGTTAATAGTGGATATTATTTAGAGGAGGTAATTTTTAAATGCCTAAGGTGTTAATTGTGGATGATGCAGCATTTATGAGATTAAACTTAAAAAATATATTAAAAGACGATTTTGAAGTAGCCGGGGAAGCAGAAAATGGAAAAGAAGCAGTGGAATTATATCAGGAATTAAAACCTGACATAGTAACAATGGATATAACAATGCCGGTAATGGATGGTTTAGAAGCCATAAAAGCTATTCAGGATATTGATCCAGATGCTCAAATTGTAGTCTGTAGTGCTATGGGACAGCAAAAAATTGTAATTCAGGCTATTGAGTTGGGGGCCAAAGATTTTATTGTTAAGCCTTTTAAAAAAGATAGAGTTATGGAATCTTTAAAGAAGCTGTTATAAAGATTTGAATTTGAAAAATCTTTGATTTGTACTATATTTAACATATAGTATAATGAATTTAATATATAGTACAATATTACATAATTGTATTAAATATTAGCAAAATTAGCGAAAGCTAATGACGCAAAGTTATGGGTCTAAGATATTTTTATTATGACTGCCAGGCTGCACATTTAAAAATCTATGGTTACAGACTATAGATTTTTTTGAGTTCAAAGGAGGAATAGGATATGGATAATTTGGAAATCATAACCAGAGCGCTTGATGGTTCTGCCAGGCGGGGAAATTTGATTGCTAATAATTTAGCTAATATTAGTACCCCGGGCTATAAACGGCAGGATATTAATTTTAAGTCTGCCCTGAAAAAGGAAATGGGCTCAACAAGCTCTATAAATTTAAAAACTACAAGCAGTGACCATATTCCTTTCAGCAGACAATATGCTTCTGTTGAGGTCAGTCAAAATAATAGAAACTATAGAAATGATGAAAACAGTGTTGATGTTGAGGTAGAGATGGCTGAAATGGCCAAAAACACGATCTATTATAATGTGATGTCCAAACGAGCTGCCGGACATTTTTCTGTTTTGAATCAGGTTATTCAACAGGGAGGTAAGTAATTATGTTTAAAGGAATAGATATTAGTGCATCTGGTTTAACAGCCCAGCGCCTGAGGATGGATACAATTTCTTCTAATATTGCTAATGCAGAAACAACAAGAGATGAAGACGGTAATACATATCGAAGGAAAGTACCAATTTTTAAACAGAAACTGGATAGTCAGCTGGAAGCAGGATCGGGGAATATCAGTGGTGTTAATTCAGCCGGAGTCGAAGTTGCGGAAATTGCCGAAGATCAGTCTCCATTTCGGTTAGAATACCGCCCCGACCATCCGGATGCGAATGAAGAAGGTTATGTTGAACTGCCCAATGTAAGTGTGATGACAGAAATGGTAAATATGATAGATGCCAGTCGTGCTTATGAAGCAAATATCCAGGCCATTTCTAATTATAAGAGTATGGCAAATAGTGCTTTAAATATCAGCACTTAATTAAGGAGTGGGAAGTATGGAAATAAATCCAATTAAATTTCAGAGTGGGTTTGAAAACTTTGCAATTGAAAAAGAAAATAAGAACAACAAACCACAGGCTTTTTCCGATTTCTTCAGGGAAAAGCTAAGTCAGGTTAATGAGCTTCAAAAAGATTCGCAGGCAGTGACAGCCAGTTTTGCTGCTGGTGAGACAGATAACATCCATGATGTTATGATTGCAGCAGAAAAGGCAAAAGTTGCTGTTAATTTAACAACTGCTGTGCAGACAAAGGTGATAGATGCTTATAATGAAATTATGCGTTTACAGGTATAGGAGCAGATATAGGATTACGGACAATATTGATCAAAGAGTATTTACGGAAGAGGTATAGTGATGGCCGAAATTTTCGCAAAATACAGAGAAGAGTTACAGAATACATGGCAAAAACTAAATAAAGGTGTACAAATTCTAATTATTATGCTCACGCTAATTATGGCTGGTGTTTTTGGCTATCTTATTTTTAGAGGTGCTTCTAATAATTATCAACCTCTTTTTACTAATTTATCTACCGAGGATACTGCAGCAATTGTAGAACGATTGGATGAAAACAATGTTGATTATCAGCTTGGAGGTAATGGTAATACAATTTTAGTTCCAGAAAGTGAGATTTATAGACTGAGATTGGATATGGCTTCTGCCGGCCTTCCTGATCAGGGAGTGGTTGGATTTGAAATTTTTAACAGCAGTGACTTTGGAACTACCGAGTTTGAGAGAAGGGTTAATTATTACCGGGCACTCGGGGGCGAATTAAGC
>JAXKWB010000159.1:0-6407 GCA_036172385.1 Halanaerobiales bacterium
CTATCAAAATTACTTTTAGGACAAATGTCCTTATTTATAAAATTTTAAAAATAATTTTTTGAACTCAGGAATAATAAAGGAGTTACTGATAAATTAAATGGAAAAGAAAAAGCAGGATTTAAAGAAGCAAGAGAATGAAGGAAAATTAGAAAACCCAAGAGATCAGTTTATGGTAATCTCAAAAGATGATATGCGAAAAAGAGGCTGGGAAAAACTTGATTTTATTATTGTCAGCGGTGATGCCTATCTGGATCACCCTTCTTTTGGCACAGCGATTATTGCCCGGGTCTTAGAAGATGCCGGGTTTAAAGTGGGGATAATTGCTCAACCTGACTGGAGATCAACAGCAGATTTTAAAAAGCTGGGTAAACCAAAGTTTGGATTTCTGGTAACTGCCGGCAACATGGATTCGATGGTTAACCACTATTCAGTTTCCAGACACCGCCGCAGCTATGATAATTATTCTCCCGGTGGAGAAAGTGGTCAGCGTCCGGATCGGGCAACTATAGTTTACAGTAATCGTCTGCGGGAAGCCTATGGAGAGATCCCAATAATCATTGGTGGGATTGAGGCCAGTCTGCGCCGTTTTGCCTACTTTGACTACTGGGATGACAGTGTTCGCCGCTCCCTGCTTTTTGACAGCAGAGCTGATCTTTTAGTTTATGGAATGGGAGAAAAACAGATTTTAAAAATTGCAGAAAATTTAGAAGCTGGACTGGAAATTAAATATATTAATTATCTGCCGGGGACAGCCTTTATTGCTGATGAGCTGGAATCTTTATATGATTATGAACTTTTACCATCTTATGAGGAAGTAAAAAGCAGCAAGAAGCAGTATGCTTATGCTTATAAAATTGAATATCTAGAACAGGATCCAATTAGAGGTCAGCAGCTGGTACAGCAGCATGGAAACCGTTATTTAGTTCAAAACCCACCTGTTGAGCCCCTAAGTCAGGAAGAACTGGATCATATTTATACACTGCCCTATCAGCGGGATTATCACCCTGCTTACGAAAGAGATGGTGGGGTCCCGGCGATTAAAGAAGTTAAATTCAGTCTGGTTAGTTCCCGCGGTTGTTTTGGTGCCTGTTCATTTTGTGCCATATCTTTTCATCAGGGAAAAATGATGACAGCCCGCAGTAAAGAATCACTGCTGGAAGAGGCCAGGCAGATAATTGCTCTGGATGATTTTAAAGGCTATATCCATGATGTGGGAGGACCAACTGCTAATTTTCGTAAGCCTTCCTGCACAGATCAGCTTTCGCGGGGAATGTGTAAGGGCAAAGAATGTATGTTTCCTGATCCCTGCAGCAAATTAGAGGTGGATCACGAAGAATATTTTGAGATTTTGAGAGAATTAAGAAAGCTGCCGGAAGTGAAAAAGGTTTTTGTTCGCTCCGGTATTCGCTTTGATTATCTTTTAGAAGATGAGGGGAGCCGCAAATATTTAAAAGAGCTGGCAGCCCATCATGTAAGTGGTCAGCTTAAAGTGGCACCAGAACATGTTTCAGATAAAGTTTTAAGCTATATGGGTAAACCCGGAATAGAAGTTTTTGATAAATTTAGAAAGGCCTTTTATCAGGTTAATCAAGAAATTGGTTTAGAACAATATCTAATCCCCTATTTTATTTCCAGTCACCCGGGCAGCCGCCTGGAAGATGCGGTAGAGCTGGCAGAATACTTAAGGGATATTAATCATCACCCTGATCAGGTGCAGGATTTTTATCCAACTCCAGGAACAATGGCTACTGCAATGTATTACAGCGGCTATGATCCCCGGACAATGGAGGAAGTTTATGTAGCCAGGTCTAGAGAAGCCAAAAAAATGCAGAGGGCCTTACTGCAGTATCACAAAAAGGAAAATCAGCAAATAGTGCGTAAAGCTTTAAAAATGGCCGGTCGTAAAGATTTAATTGGTTATGATAAAAAATCACTTGTACCACCTACTCATTAGTAATTTGAAATAAACCAGCAGGAGGTATTTTAATGTCTACAGTAACCACAGCTGACAAATACAACTTATTATTAGATAACCTAAAAGAGCTTGAACCTTTTGTAATTGCCTTTTCGGGAGGAGTTGACAGCACCTTTTTAACTGCTGCAGCTCAAAAAGCCGGAGCCGAATTTGAAGCGGTAACGGTTAACACTCCTTTTGTCCCGGATAGAGAAATTAGGGAAGTTGCTGAACTGGTAGAGGAATTAAATTTTGAACATCAGCAAATAGAAATAGAGCTTTCAGAACTGAAAAAAGCAGCAGCAAACACGGCTGAGCGCTGTTATCACTGCAAAAAAGTAATTTTTAATCAGATTCTTGATTATGCTGCTGGTAAAACAGTGGTCGAAGGTTCTAATCTTGATGACACCGGTGATTATCGTCCAGGGCGTAAAGCTTTACAGGAACTGGGAGTTAAGAGTCCACTGCTTGCAGCCCAGCTGACAAAAAAAGAAATTAGAATGCTCTCAAAAGATTTAGGACTGGTGACCTGGAATAAGCCGACATTATCCTGTCTGGCAACCCGGGTTTCCTATAACAATCCGATCACAGCAGAGAGACTGGAAAAAATTGAGATTGCAGAAGAGCTGCTGCGCCGCAATGGATTTGAGCAGTTCAGGGTTCGAGACCACAACAATCTGGCCCGGATCGAATTATCAGAAGCTGACAGAGAAAAAATTCTGGATTTAAATTTAATGGATAAACTGTCTGATAAATTACAGAAGTTAGGGTTTCAATATGTTACCTTAGATCTCTCGCCCTATCAAAGTGGAAGTATGAATAAAGAAATTCTGGAGGGAAAAGATGAATAAAGAAGATGTTACAGCAATATTAGAAAAAGTTAAAAACGGAGAAGTGGAGGTAGATGCTGCCGCCGCTTTTTTAAAGGATCTGCCGTTTAAAGACCTTGGTTTTGCCAAAGTAGATAATCACCGCAGTCTGCGCAATGGTTATCCCGAGGTGATTTACTGTGAAGGGAAATCTTTAACAGAAATTGAAGGTATAGTTAAAGAAATGCTGAAGCACGAGAATAATATACTGGCCAGCAGAGCCAGCAAAGAAGTATATGAGCGTATTAAAGAAATTGCACCTGAGGCAGTTTATCATGAGCGGCCGCAGATGATTTTTATAGAAAAGCAAAAGCTGGAGAAAACTAAGAGCAAAATTCTGGTTGTCAGTGGTGGAACTTCGGATATTCCGGTTGCAGAGGAAGCTGTAGTAACTGCCGAAGCTCTGGGAAATTCAGTTGAACGCCTCTATGATGTTGGAGTAGCCGGGATTCACCGTCTGCTTGGCAATCTGGATAAATTTAATGATGCCCAGGTAATTATAACAGTAGCTGGAATGGAAGGAGCTCTGGCCAGTGTAGTCGGCGGCTTAGTCGACAAACCGGTAATCGCGGTTCCAACCAGTGTTGGTTATGGAACTAATTTTGGCGGAGTTTCTGCCCTGCTGACAATGCTCAACAGCTGTGCTAGCGGCATTGGAGTAGTCAATATAGATAATGGATTTGGTGCTGCTTATCTGGCCAGTACAATTAACTTACAGATAGAAAAAGCAAGAGAGGAAGGATAAAATGGAAAATATATTATACTTTGATTTACTATCCGGAATCAGTGGAGATATGACAATTGCAGCTCTGCTTGATCTGGGGGTGGATCAGGATAGATTTTTAGAAGAATTAAAAAAGTTAAATCTGGCAGGTTATGAGATTGAAATTTCTACTGTCCAGAAAAATGGAATTACTGCTACCGATTTTAAAGTTGTTTTAGAGGATGAGACTCATCCTGATCATGTATCGGCTGGAAATGACAAAGCTGACAGGGGGCATCATCATGGACATCATGCTCACCATGATCAGAATGAAGATTCTCATGGGCATCAGCATCAGGGCGGCTGTAGTGGCTGCGGCAATCACGGAAACCACGGAAACCACGGTGACCATGTTCACCGCAATTTTAATGATATTCAGGAATTAATCAATCAGAGTCAGCTCAGCCAGAAAACAAAAGAGCTGAGCATTGATATTTTTGCAAAAGTAGCAGAGGCGGAGGCGAAGGTTCATAATAAGTCAATAGCTGAAGTACATTTTCATGAAGTAGGAGCTGTTGATTCGATAGTAGATATTGTGGGGACAGCTATTTTAGTTGAACTGCTTAAGCCGGAACATATTTATGCTTCTGCTGTACCTCTGGGCACAGGATTTGTGGATGCTGCTCACGGTAGAATTCCGATTCCGGCACCGGCAACAATTGAAATTTTAAAGGGTGTACCCGTTTACTCGACAGGAGTTAGAGGAGAACTGGTTACTCCAACCGGAGCTGCTATTATTAAAACTCTGGCGGAAAAATTTATTAATCTGCCGGAGGTTGAGATAGATAAAATCGCCTATGGTGCCGGCAAGAAGGATTTTGAAATAACCAATTTGCTCAGAGTTTATCAGGCTAAAAAAAAAGTAAAGAAAAACTCTTAATTTTAGAAACAAATATTGATGATATGAGTGGAGAGATTTATTCTTATCTTTTTCCGAAACTGCTTGAGGCAGGTGCTAAGGATGTCTATCTCACAAATATTATGATGAAAAAGAATAGACCGGCTCAAAAACTGACTGTACTTACAGCTGCAGATAAACAAAAAGAACTGGAAGAGATTATTTATAGAGAAACAACTACCCTGGGTATCAGGCACCGGGAAGTTGAGCGCAGCTGTCTGGAACGCAGGTATTTTGATCTAAACTCTTCCTTAGGAAAGGTAACCATTAAGGCCGGTTATTATGAAGGAGAACTAATTAAATATTCTCCTGAATATGAGGAGTGTAAGGAAATTGCTGAGCGAGAAAAGATTGGGCTGCAGAAAGTTTATGATCTCTTAAAAAAAGAGGCAGCAGAAAAATTGTTTGCTTAAAATTTTTACTTAACAGAGGTGAGAGCTGATATGATAAAATTTACTGCGATTGGAAAAGTTAGAAGTAAATTTAAAAAGCCGCTAGGTCCGGAAGAAATGAAAAAGAATGAAAGTATTATTGAAATTGAAGCTCAATATCAAGATGGCCTTTATAAAATAGAGGATTACGAATATCTCCAGATAGTTTATTATCTGCATCAGACAGCGGGTTATGATTTGATCTCAGAATGGAGAGTAGGACCCAGAAGAGGTGTCTTTTCTTCCCGGAGTCCCAGACGCCCCAATCCAATTGGTGTCACCACAGTTAAATTATTAAAAAAGGAAGAGAATAAACTCTTTGTCTACGGACTGGATGCAGTTGATGGGACTCCGGTTTTAGATATCAAGGTTCACTCAAAATTAATGGATGAAACTTCTTCTCTGGAAAAGAACAGCTAGTTCAGCTGCTCATTTCAGTTAGATAATAAGCAGTCAGATTAAGAATTAAAAATTAGATCTCTACAGCTTCATTAATAATTAAATGCTGATTAATTGGAAAACCTAATCACTGAGAGTGCTTTAAATAGAATAATTATAATAGAAATTCCAGCAGTGATTATTACAGCCATCACAGGTATCTGATAACTTAGCTGAGCACCGATAATTCCAGTATAAGCCCAGACAACTACCAGTCCAAAGGCAATATTTTTGTATTTATCCAGTATTTTAATTGTAATTGCCAGTCCCAGCAAAATTACTATCACCGCTGCAATGTTGAGGAAATTAGCCGGCCAGTCTGATTTAAAATAAACCAGAACGGCCATCAGGTTTGCAATAGAAGCTACTGTAACCCAGGCAGTATAAATACTGAAAGGGAATTTAAGCCCCAGGTATTCAGTCAGAGAATAATTTTGATAATTATGCAGTCTTTTAAAAATTTGAAACAATGATAAAGGTAAAATTAAAATAACCAGCAGAGAAAGATAAAGCCTCTGATGGTGCCATAGATAAAGCCAGCTCATATTGGCTAAAGAAGCTATAATAAAATAGGGACCTGTTGAAAATTTCTGTATAATTTCTCCTTTTCCTGTAAACTGATAAATCACAAAGATGGTTAAAAAAAGATAAATTACTCCCCAGATTGAAAAGGTAAATCCAGCCGGTGTAAAAGGATTTTGATATAAATCAGATACTTCTCCACTGGAAATTCCATTAATCGGCAGATAATTTGCCAGAAAGTTAACAGAGATTGTGAGGATCAAAAAGATTAAGTTAGCAATTTTAAGACCAGCTTTATTTTTTTGCATTAGCTCACCCCTTGTAGGTTATTGTTTAGAACCAGATTTATTGGACAAAACAGCAGCAGAAAACCCTTAATTGTAATCACAGTTATGACTATATTTACTATTTCTTTTTAAATCCAGTAAATCCTGCAAAGATCCTATTAAATTAGCATATTATCATGTTAAAGTACAAAAGAAATAATTTTGAAAAAATTCTCACAAAACTCTTGCCAAAGTGTTTTTAAAGT
>JAXKWB010000160.1:0-7896 GCA_036172385.1 Halanaerobiales bacterium
AACTAAAAAAGAGGCTCGAAGAATTATTTCTAACTTAAAAGAAAAAGATTTTACTAAACGCTCGGAAGTTGATCGAGCTCAGACTTCTGCTAATCAAAATTTAAAAGAATTAAGTCAGATTTTAGAAACAGAAAATGAAAAAGAGAAAGAAAAAGTGTCTGCAGATGACTTTCAAGTAGGAGACCAGGTAAGAGTTCGTAGTATTGGTCGTCAGGGTGAGATAACTTCCATTGATCGAGATAAAAAGGAAGCCCAGATTCAGGCTGGAATTATGCAGGTTACTGCCTCTCTGGCTGATCTGGTTAAGGTTGATATTCCGGAGGAGAATGAAGAAAAACAGCTTAAAAATTACAGAGTTCAGAAATCACAGCATGTATCTCCAAAACTTGATCTCCGGGGAGAAAGATATGATGCAGCTCAACACAAGGTTGATAAATACTTAGATGATGCTTTTCTGGCTGGCTTAAATGAAGTAGAAATTGTTCATGGTAAAGGAACCGGTGCTCTGCGTCAGGCAGTAGAAGAAGTGTTAGAAAAAAACTCTCATGTTAAAGATTATCGTCTGGGTAGACAAAAAGAAGGTGGAATGGGAGTCACCATAGTAAAGGTTCAGTAAATATTAACTATGATTTAAAATAATCTTTAGATTTTTTATCAAAATATAAGAGATAGAAAGGGATTACTCCAGTTGTAATTTGTAACTGGAGTAATCCCTTTAATTTATTATTTATTTAAATAGATCATTAAAAGAACTATTATATCAGATTAATCACTACCAAATATATCGAATAGACTCCTGATAGAATCCTCCGATTCCTCAGAACTGTCTTCTGTGCTGGTATTATCTTGATCTTCAGTCAGCGGCTGATTTTCAGGATGTAAAGTACAGGTTCTAGTTGGTTTAGTTTCGTAAAGTGAACTTCCATTTCTGTGTACTTTAGGAAAACCATATTCCTGATCTATCTGCTGGACAGGTTCTCCAACATTGATTGTATAAGTTCCCCTGACTAATTTATCGGAGCTCTTATTTAAATTGACTTCTTTAAAATATTTTTGGGCAGGTCCAATTCTAATATTGGAATCCGCAATATAATGTCTTTTTTCGACCTGATCGGCAGGACAATTCTCTGTTGCAAGTAGTCCACTTTTTCGGTCAATCCGAACAGTTTCTACTGGCCCATGCAGATTTTCTTTTTTAGTTGGTTGGGTACCTTTTTTATAGGGTAAAACATCAATTCTGGGAGTATATTGATTTGGAAGCAGTCCTGTATAAGCTCCAACACCGACTTCAATAACATTGTTTGGTTTCTGAAAGTTGATAACAGGCATATCTTTAACAGCCTTCCGCATATAATCTCCCCAGATTTGAGCTGCCTCTCCACTACTCACAGTTTTAACATCATATTCCATTGATCGGTTGGAGTCCTCCCCAATCCAGACACTTGTTGCTATCTGGGAAGTGAAACCAACAAACCAGGCATCAGTATAATCATTTGTTGTACCTGTTTTACCACCAACATCACGGTTCATCTGAGCTCTATGTCCTGTTCCATTATCAACAACACTTTTTAACATAGAAGTTATTAAATAACTATCAGCTTCTGACATAACCATCCTGCTCTCCGGCTGTGCTTCATAAATCAAATTATCATGTTTGTCATAAACCTTAGTTATGGCATGGGGTTCAGTATAAATTCCCTTATTGGCAAAAACACTGTATGCAGCTGCCATTTCTAAAGGAGTAACACCCCTATTTAAACCACCAAGAGCAAGTGAATAATGGTCAGCAAGAGCATCCTTTTCAGTAAAAGTTGAAATGCCCATTTTTTCTGCTAAATTAATTACATTTTTCACGCCCAAATCTTTAATTAATTTTACTGCAGCAACATTTACAGAGTGAGTAAGTGCCTTATTTAGATTAATTAAGCCTCTGTATTTATCACCATAATTACGGGGCCAGATAGTTAAATTACTTCCTTTACCGCTTTCTGAGGCCAGCATCGGCAAGTCGTTGATTATACTTCCTGTTGTATAACCTCCTTTAATCAAAGCAGTAGAATAGACAAAAGGTTTAAAGGCAGAACCGGGCTGTCTCACAGCCTGATATGACCGGTTAAATTGATCAGTTCCTCGTCCCCCGACCATAGCTCTGATCGCACCATTATTAACATCTAAACTAACTAGAGAAAGTTGAGGTTGTAATTTTTTGCTCTGTTTACTCTGAAAAGAAGGAATAAATCCATTTTCAATTTTATTCTTTATTGTCTGTTCTGCTAACTTTTGCATGTTCCGATCTAAAGTTGTATGTACTTTTAAACCACCACTATAAACCATAGAAGCCCCAAAGCGATCAATCAATTGATCTCTAATATAAATAGTAAAATAATGAGCTATATCTCCTTTTGTGTTTTCTACAGTACCCAGATGCAGTTTAGCATTTTTGGCCTTTTTCATTTCGTCTTTTGTGATATATCCCAGTTCATACATTCTGTCCAGAACAATGTTTCTTCTTCTAATAGCAAGTTCTGGATTTCTTAAAGGTGAGTAATTATTTGGTGACTGCGGTAAACCAGCGATTAGAGCCGATTCTGCTAAGTTAAGCTCCCAGACATGTTTGCCAAAATATTGTAATGATGCTGTTTCAACACCATAAGCACTGTGTCCTAAAAAGATTTCATTAAGATACATTTCTAAAATTTCGGCTTTAGTGTATAACCGCTCAAATTGGATGGCCAGATAAGCCTCCTGAATTTTACGTATATAAGTTTTGTCCAGAGTTAAAAAAGCATTTCTGGCCAGCTGTTGGGTAATTGTACTTGCTCCCTGATCAGTAAGATCACCCTTTAAAATATTATTTATCATGGCTCGACCAATACCCCAGAAATCAATACCGTGATGAACATAAAATTTAGTATCTTCAATAGCTACAATTGCATTTTTCAAATGTTCTGGTATTTTATTTAGGGGAACATAAACTCTATTTTCTTTAAACAATTTTGTTAAAAGTTCACCGTCGGCATCATAGATTAATGTTGCTTCACTGGAACCTTTATAACCTGTAATATCAGGAGTATCCTGAATTATCCAGGTGACAGCACCTAAGATAGCGCCTGTTCCTAGGGCAAAAATTAATAAAAAAGATATTAAAAATATTGCCTTTGTTCTTTTCTTCATTACTTTACCTCCCGTTAATAAAATATTATAACATAAAACAGCTGTTTATGGTACCCCTTGTTAGTAATTAATCTATCTGTTATAATTAAGTGACAAAGGATACAGGAGGTGAAGTACCTGTTGCCTAAGCAAGGGACAGGTGTTTTTTATGGAAATTAAGGAACAGATCAAGATATTAAAAAGAGGGGTAAGTGATCTTATCTCTGAGGAAGATTTAAAAGACAAATTGGTTGAAGCGGAAAAGGAAGGAAGACCTTTAAAGGTTAAGCTCGGGCTTGATCCATCAGCTCCAGATATTCATCTGGGACATACAGTTGTACTTCGTAAATTAAAGCAGTTTCAGGATTTAGGCCACGAAGTTTATTTAATTATTGGTGATTTTACCGGAATGATTGGTGATCCAACCGGTAAATCTGAAACCAGAAATCAGCTGACCAGAGAAGAGGTTTTAGAAAATGCCCGTACATACGAAGAGCAGTTTTCTAAAGTGCTGGATCCCGAAAAGACCAGGGTAGTTTTTAATGGAGACTGGTTAAGTGAAATGGATTTTGCTGATGTTTTAGAATTATCAGCTCATTATACTGTAGCAAGAATGCTGGAGCGTGATGATTTTTCCAAACGATATAATTCAGGTAAACCAATTGGAATTCACGAATTTTTCTATCCCTTAATGCAGGGTTATGATTCGGTAGCAATTGAAGCTGATGTAGAATTAGGAGGAACAGATCAGCGTTTTAATCTGTTAGTTGGGCGCAAATTGCAGCAGGAATACGGCCAGGAGCCCCAGGTTATTTTAATGATGCCCTTACTGGAAGGTTTAGATGGTGTCAACAAAATGAGTAAGAGTCTAGACAACTATATTGGCGTTTATGATGAACCAGCTGATATGTTTGGTAAGGTAATGTCGATTCCTGATGATATGATTTTACGTTATTTTGAACTTTTAACTGATGTTTCAATTGAACGTTTAAATGAAATGAAGGAAAAATTGGCCAGGGATGACTTTAATCCGATGGAGTTAAAAAAAGAACTGGCCCATGAGATTGTTAAGGAATATCATAGTGAAGATGATGCAGTTAAAGCCCGCAAAGAGTTTGAAAGTGTTTTTTCTAAGGGTAATTTGCCTGAGGACATACCTGTAATTGAAATTTCAGAATCCGATCTAGAGGATGGTGAGCTCTGGATAGTAAAGCTGGTAGCTGCTACAGGCCTTGTTGATTCTAACAGTCAGGCTCGTCGGATGATTAAACAGGGAGCGGTAAGCATTAATGACGAGAAGTATGAAAAGATTAATCTGGATATTAAAATTGAGGATGGAATGATTATTCAGATTGGTAAACGCCGCTTCGCTAAAATTAAATTAGTTTAAGTAAGAAATAAATATACCTTTAGGATAACTAATTTAATTTCAGCTGCAGCAGTTATTAGGAGAACAATCCTTAATTAATTCTCAATGAAAAGCGTTGTGGAGATTAATATCTGAGAGAAAGAAATTAATTTAATAGAGAGGAAGGTTTTAATGATTAAGAGTGGAGATGAAATAAGACAGGCTTATCTTGATTTTTTTGAGTCAAAGGGACATCTGATTTTAGATAGTGTACCTCTGATTCCTAAAAATGATCCAAGTCTGTTGTGGATAAATGCAGGGATGGCTCCCTTTAAGCCATATTTTGACGGAAGTCTTGAACCACCCAAAAATCGTATTGCTACCAGTCAGAAGTGTATCCGTACAAATGATATAGAAAATGTAGGTAAAACAGCACGCCATCATACCTATTTTGAAATGCTTGGTAACTTTTCTTTTGGGGATTACTTCAAAGAAGAGGCAATTAACTGGGGATGGGAATTTGTAACAGAAGTTTTGGAGCTGGATGAAGATAAGCTCTGGATTACAATTTACGAGGAAGATGAAGAAGCTTTTAGAATCTGGCATAACCAGGTTGGTCTGCCGGAAGAAAAAATTGTCAGAATGGGGAAAAAAGAAAATTTCTGGCAGATTGGAACTGGCCCCTGTGGTCCCTGTTCTGAAATCCATTATGACCGGGGAATAGAAGCCGGTGACAGTGAAGAAGATGTGCTTGGTGGTGAAGGTGATAGATATTTAGAAATCTGGAACCTTGTCTTTACGCAGTATAATTATACAGAAGCTGGAGAATACAGAGAACTGCCCAATAAAAATATAGATACCGGGATGGGGCTGGAAAGAGTTGCTTCTATTTTACAGGAGACTGAAACTAATTTTGAAACAGATTTGATTAAGCCGATTATCGATCAGGTAGTAGAAATGACAGGGATTCCCTATCGGCAGGATCAAGAAAGTGTAACAGCATATAGAGTAATTGCTGATCATATTCGTTCCGCTTCTGTTGCTATTTCTGATGGAGCTTTACCTTCTAATGAAGGGCGTGGTTATGTAATCCGCCGTTTGATCAGAAGAGCTGCCCGTTATGGTCGAAAACTTGGTTTTGAAAAACCATTTTTATATAAATTAGTGGAAAAAACAGCTGAGATAGTAAAAGGTGTAGCACCTGAACTTAAAAAACAGCTGGCCCATGTTAAAAATGTTCTTAAATCTGAGGAAGAAAGTTTCTTGAAAACCTTAGCCCAGGGCTTAAATATTCTAGAAGATATGTTAAGAGAACTTAAAGCAGAAAATAAAGATGTACTGGCAGGTAAAGAAGCTTTTCGCTTATATGATACTTATGGTTTTCCACTTGATTTAACTGAAGATATTGCTGCAGAAGCTGGAATTAAGGTTGACGAAAAGGGTTTTGAAAAAGAAATGGCAGCTCAGCGTAAACGAGCCAGAGAGGCCAGAGCAGAAACTTCTTTCAGCAGTGGGGAAACAGAAAAAATTTATGCAGAATTTAAAGATCAGCTTGAAGAAGATAATTTTACCGGCTATCATTCCTTAACAGAAAAAACTGAAGTTATTGGTCTGCTTCAGGATAATCAAAAAGTTAAAAAAATTACTGAAGGTGAAAAAGGAGATCTGATACTTGCTAAAACTCCATTTTATGCAGAAAGTGGGGGTCAGATTGGTGATGAAGGTATAATAAAAAATGATAATTTTAAAGCGGAAGTAAAAAACACCGTCAAAAAAGCGGAAGTTTTTGTACACCAGGTTGAGGTAAAGGAAGGTTCAATAGAAATTGGAACAGAAGTAGAAGCAGTTGTTTATCACAATAGACGCCAGGCAACAGCAAGACATCACTCTGCTACTCATTTGCTGCATAAAGCTTTAAAAGAGGTTTTAGGTGAACATGTAAATCAGTCCGGTTCTCTGGTAGCCCCAGATCGACTGCGTTTTGACTTTACTCATTTTTCTGCCCTGACTGAAGAAGAATTAGAAACGATCGAAAGAAAAGTAAATCAGGCGGTAATGGAAAATTATAATGTCGAGACTGAAGTTAAAGCCATTGATGAAGCAAAAGAAATGGGCGCAACTGCTCTTTTTGGTGAAAAATATGGAGAAGAAGTAAGAGTTGTCAAAATGGGTGACTTTAGTCTGGAATTATGTGGAGGAACTCATGTGGAGGCAACTGGAGATATTGGCGCTTTTAAAATTATTTCTGAAAGCGGAATTGCAGCTGGTGTCAGGAGAATAGAAGCTGTAACCGGAGAATATGCTCTGGATTATTTTAATTCCAGGCTTGAACTTTTAGAACAGACAGCAGCTGAATTAAAAACTAAACCGGATGATCTTTTACAGCGTGTTAAACAGCTGCAGAAAGAGCAGAAGGATTTGGAAAAAGAATTGGAAACATTAAAACAGAAGCTGGCAGGTTCTAAAAAGGATGAACTTATCGATCAACTGCAGCAAATTGAAGGTGTTAATCTGCTGACAGCAGAACTTGAGGATCTTGATAATTCAGCTTTAAGAAATTTAAATGATCAGCTTAAAGATAAAGTTGATTCGGCTGTAATTGTCCTGGCCAGCAAAGGTAATAATAAAGTGATTTTTGTTGCTTCTGTAACTGAAGACTTAATTGCAAAAGGATTTAAGGCTGGAGATATTATTTCAAAAGTTGCCAGAATTGCCGGAGGTGGTGGTGGTGGACGTCCTGATATGGCCCAGGCAGGAGGTTCAAAACCAGAAAAAACTACTGAAGCACTGGCAGAAGTAGAAAAAATTGTCAAAGAAATTGCAGGATAAGTGGATAAGAGAGCAAAACTTTGCCTAATGGGGAAAAATTATTGATAAAAACAAGGAATTTGAAGCTGTCTGCAGAAATAATAAAATAAGATAAATTAAAATACGGGATGTGATATATATGGCGGCAGAAGATTTTAGTGATAAAACGATGCGATTTAAGATTAATAAAGAAGAGTTAAGTGAAGCAGCATTTGTTCTGGGTAAGGTGTCTAAGGCCCTGGAAGAAAAGGGGTATAATCCAATTAATCAAATTGTTGGCTATTTACTTTCTGGAGATCCTGCTTATATAACAAGTTATAAAGATGCCCGGACAATGATTAGAACTATTGAAAGAGATGAAATAATTGAAGAATTACTGCGCAGTTATCTTAATAACTAGCAGTCTATGTTTAAAAGCAGCTAATTTTTATTGGCTGCTCTTTTTTTTGCCTAAAACATCAAAAAATGTAGAGTTTGAGCTGAGGAAAACAATAAATGTCTTGTTATTAATCTTTTTTTTATATAAGATTTGCTTAGAATTAATTAAATAAATTTAGGAGGAATTTTTAATGAGATATGCAGTGATT
>JAXKWB010000161.1:0-13376 GCA_036172385.1 Halanaerobiales bacterium
GTATTATCAAGAGTGTAATTGAGGAGTTAGAGGCGGTAGACTGGTACAATCAGCGTGCTGTAGCAACTAATGACCCTGATGTACAGGCAATTGTGGAACATAATCGTGATGAAGAAATAGAACATGCCTGTATGGGATTAGAATGGCTGCGCCGTAATAATCCTGTCTGGGATGAAATGTTAAGAACTTTCCTTTTTCAAACTGCAAAAATAACTGAAATAGAAGAAGAGGGTGAAGGTGAAGAAGGAGAAGTAAAAGAAGCTCCTGCTTCCAGTAAAACACTTGGTTTAGGTAATATGAGAGGAGGAGAATAAATGGATATTTTAAAACGATCATTAGCACCATTTGCAGCAGAAGCCTGGGATTTTTTAGATGAAGAGGCAACTGATGTGCTGGGTCAGAAATTAAAAGCCCGTAAAGAGGTAGATTTTCTGGGGCCTAAAGGTTTAGAATTATCTTCAGTAAATACAGGTCGCTTTAGTCCTGTGGGAATTGAGGATGTTGAAGGAGTAAGTTATTCTACCAGAGAGGTTCTTCCTTTAGTAGAATTAAAAGTTCCATTTACAATGAAGCTCAGCGAAATTGATGCTCTGGCTCGAGGAGCAGAAGATGTTGATACAGATAACTTAATGGAGGCTGCTTCTAAACTTGCCAAAGCTGAAAACAAAGCTGTATTTTACGGCCTTGACAAAGTTAACATTGAAGGTATTGTAGAAGCTTCTGAATACGAAGAAGTAAGTGTTTCAGCCGGAGAAAAAGAATTGATTTCTGGTCTCCTGAAGGCAATTACTCTATTTGAAGAAAATAGTGTTGGTGGACCCAAGCGTTTACTATTAGGATCGGAGCTTTATTCTCTACTCTATGAATTAGATGATAAAGGTTATCCACTCAAGCGTAAGGTTGAAGAAATGGTTGAGAGTGGTGCTGTTTTAGTACCTGATCTCGGCAATAGAGGTCTTTTAATTTCCGAACGCGGTGGAGACTTTGAATTAACAGTCGGCCAGGATATTTCTCTCGGTTTTGAAGAGAGAAAAGGTGATGAGGTAGAATTATTCTTCCTTGAAACATTTACCTTTAGAGTAAATGGACCAGAAGCCGCTGTAGTATTGAAGTAAAATCTGCATAAGTTAAATTATAAATCACCGTCTGCTAAATGATTTTTTAGTGGGCGGTATTTTTTTAGCTGTGCTACAAACATTTGTTTGAAATATTTGTTTTGATGTAGTATAATGTAATTAATCTCTTCGATAGAAATACAATCTACATTTAACACATTAACTTAAATTTATGAGGGCTTTCCTAACTCCTTTCAGTCAGACAGAGGAAAGCCTGAATCTTATAAATTTAAGTTAATGTTATTTCGATTGAATCATTTCTATCGAAGAGATTAATTACCAGGTTATAGAGATTTAAAACAGCATGGAGAAACGCGGTGAGTGAAAAATATGAAGATAATTGATGCAAAAGGAAAGTGAGAGAAATGGAGCTTCAGAAAAAACTTGAAATTTTAAGTGATGCAGCTAAATATGATGTTTCCTGTTCCTCCAGCGGCAGCAGTGGGCGTGGTGGTGGCAGTTCAAGTCTGGGGAATACTAAAGCAGCAGGTATCTGTCACAGCTGGACTGATGACGGACGCTGTGTTTCTCTGCTTAAAATTCTTTTCACAAACTACTGTATTTATGACTGTCAGTATTGTGTTAATCGAACCAGCAATGATCGGCCGCGAGCTTCATTTACTCCAGAAGAGGTGGCCCGACTGACTGTCGACTTTTATAAACGCAATTATATTGAAGGCTTATTTTTAAGTTCTGCAGTCAGCAGAGATCCGGACTGGACTATGGAACAGCTTTTAAAAACAGTACAGCTGCTGCGGAATAAATATAATTATCAGGGATATATTCATTTAAAGGCAATTCCTGGAGCAGATTTTAAATTGATTTACCAGGCAGGTCTGCTGGCAGATCGGATGAGTGTTAATATAGAACTCCCCAGTGAAAGCAGCCTGGAAAAGCTTGCTCCCCAGAAGAAAAAAGCTGGAATCCTGGCTCCAATGAAGGGAATTGGAGCTGGAATAGAAAATAATATTGTTGAGCGGAAAAAATATAAAGTTAAAGACAAATTTGTGCCCGCTGGTCAGTCAACCCAGCTAATTGTGGGAGCTAGCCCTGAATCAGATAGACAGATTATTTCTCTTTCAGAAGGCTTATATGATCATTTCAATTTAAAAAGAGTTTATTATTCTGCTTATTTACCAGTTAATAATTCTTCACTTTTACCAACTATACCTGGGCCACCATTAAAAAGAGAGCACCGCTTATATCAGGCAGACTGGCTTTTGCGTTTTTATGGTTTTAAAGCAGATGAGTTATTAACTCCAGGCAGAGAAAATTTTGACCTAAAGATTGATCCCAAAGCCGATTGGGCTCTCAATAATTTAGATAAATTTCCGCTAGAGATTAACACTGCAGATTATGAGATGCTGCTCCGGGTGCCCGGGATTGGACCCCTCTCAGCAGCAAAAATAGTTAAGGCCAGAAAAGAAAAAAGATTAACTCACTATAATCTAAAAAAGATGCGGATTGTTTTAAAAAGAGCCAATTTTTTTATCACCTGTGATGGGAAATATGCAGCGGCAGTTCCCTTTGAAAGCAGTGTGATTTATGACCGACTGGCAGAAAACGAATGCCAGCAGCTTTCTTTATTTGGATCCCGTACGGGCATTGATGAAAGCAGTAAAGGCTGGGATTTAGAAAAGGCAGAATAAGCTATCTTAATTTAAAGAGGTACGGTAATTATGAAGAATACAGAGAATAAAAAAGTATATATTTATGATGGAAGTTATCAGGGATTATTGACTGCTTTATATCAAGCTTTTAAGCTGCGGGAAATTCCAATTAAAATTGTGGCTCAGGTTGAATTTAAAGATGATCTTTTTTATCAAAAAGAAGAAGTGAAAACTGAGAATAAAAAAGCCCAATTTTTCAGCGGCCAGATTAAAGAACATATTTCAGCTCAGGCCTTAAATAATATTTTTCATGCCTATTTATCTGAAGCTGAAAAAATGGAACTCTATATTTTCCGCTATTTATTTACCGGTTTTAAGGTGGGAAAAAAAGTTGATGAGTTTTTAACAAAAGATTATGTTCGCCAGGTTCAGAATCTGGCCCATAAGGTGAGACACGAAAGCCATCGGCTTAAAGGTTTAATCCGACTCCAGGAAGCAGCAGGGGGCAAATATTATGCAGCAGTTGAACCAGATTATAAGACTTTAGTCTTAATGGCACCCCATTTTAAAAATAGATTTTCGACAATGGACTGGATAATCCATGATAAAAAAAGAGAAGAAGCCGTTATTTATTCAGCAGCAGAAAAAGAATGGCTTGTAATTGATTTAGAAAAAGAATTTGAGCCAGAACTATCTAATAAAGAAAAGGATGTGCAGCAGCTCTGGCAGGCTTTCTTTTCGGCAGTCAGCATTAAAAATCGCAGCAATCCCAGAACTCAGCGCCAGTTTATGCCTAAAAAATACTGGAAACATTTAATTGAGAGTCCTGGCAGCAGCCGGAAGTTTAAAATCAAATAAAATTTATTAACTGCAGTCTAAATGATTGCAGTTTTTTTCTTAGTCAGGAAATTATACCAATGGTTTGTTATGGCTGATATTTTATTTTTAAAAAATATTGACAACAGAAAAAAATAGGATTATACTTAATTAGTAATTTAGTGATTTACTAAACTAGTAAAAAGGAGACAGGAATAATGAAAATACCAACAAAATTAAAACACAAACCGGTAATCGTCTGTGAGAATTATGAAAATGTAGACGGCAGAAAAGCTTATGATTCTGATGCAAAGGGGCTTTCTTTAGGTTTAGCTCAATGGAATGACCGCGGCAAAGTAGATATTTCAGCTAAGGTCTGGCGCCACACTGGCAACAAATGGTCCCGTCAGTCTGAAGAATTACCATTACATCGGGTCCTGGATCTGGCAATTTTAGTGGCCAGAACCTCCAGTCATTTTAAAGAGGCCTATCGTTACGATAATTTGTATGATCCGGAAAATCCTCAATTGGATCGCATTGGACTGCAGGGAGATGCAATGACTGTAGCAGTTGCAGAAGATAATGAGAATTTAAAAGAAGATATAAAATTATTTGATCAGGCCTTACACAATGATGATGAGTTAATTGGAGAAAGACTGGCTGTCCTGGCCCGACTTTTAAAAGATATGGGCTATTAAGGAGGGACAAGATGCAGAAAAAAATTATGGCTGTTTTTGGTACCAGACCGGAAGCTATTAAAATGGCTCCTTTACTAAAAGCTCTGCAGAAAAATGAAAATTATCAGCTGCTTATTACAGTGACTGCCCAGCATAGAGAAATGCTGGATCAGGTTATGGATCTTTTTCAGCTCAAAGCTGATTATGACCTGGATATAATGCAAGACAGGCAGACTTTAAGCGGGCTTTCAGCCAGAATAATAACTAAATTAGATGAGATTCTGGCAGCAGAGAAGCCTGAACTTTTACTGGTTCATGGGGATACTTCTTCCACTTTTATTGGAGCCCTGACCTCTTTTTATCATCAGATAGAGATAGCTCATGTGGAAGCTGGATTGAGAACTCACAATAAATATTCACCTTTTCCCGAAGAGATGAATAGACAGCTGACAGGGGTGCTGGCTGATTTAAATTTTGCTCCTACAAAAAGAGCTAAAGAAAACCTCCTGCTGGAAAATACAGCAGCTGAAAAAATATTTGTGACTGGTAATACAGTTATTGATGCCCTACTTTCTGTAGTAGATCAGAATTATAAATTTGAAAATGAACTGCTCAAAAATTTAGATTTTGAGAATAAAAAAGTTATTTTACTGACCGCTCACCGTCGGGAAAATCTGGGTGAGCCGATGGAAAATATCTTCAGGGCAGTTCAGCAGCTGACAGAGCAGATGAATGATTTAGAAGTTATTTTTCCTGTTCATTTAAACCCTGTGATCCGGGAATTGAGCAAAAAAATGCTGGCCGGGAATCAACAGATTCATTTAATTGAGCCCCTTGATTATCTGCCCTTTGCAAATTTGATGGCCAGATCTGATCTTGTTTTAACTGATTCGGGCGGGATTCAGGAAGAGGCTCCATCTCTGGGAAAACCTGTGCTGGTTTTAAGAGATACAACTGAAAGACCGGAGGCTGTGGAAGCAGGTACTGTGCTTAAAGTTGGCACAAATACGGAGGCAATTTTTAAGGAAAGTTTAGAACTGTTAACTGATGCAGAAGAATATCAAAGGCGGGCTGCAGCAGTTAATCCCTATGGCGATGGGAAAGCTGTGGAAAGAATAATCAAAACAATGAATTATTACTTTGGAATTAGTAAAGAACGACCACATGATTTTGAGGTTTAGAATTCATTCAAGCAAAAAAAGAATAAATAAAGGCTTATTGGAAAAAAATAATACGAGAAATTTTAGAGGGCTCTCAGTTAAAATATATTTAGCTGGGAGCCTTTTTATTTCAACAATGATAATCATTACTACTATTAGAGTAATCTAAATTTTTAGCTAATCAGGCCAAAATATTTCCATTCTGAAGCAGGATTTACCAGCTGTCTCTTGAATAATATACATTAGAAAGAGCAATACTATGTTTATGCGAAAATTAAAGGAAATTTTCAAAACTGGAAAAGGAGGTAATAAGATTGGATTTTAATATTGTGATTGCTGGAGAGGCAGGACAGGGTTTAAAGACAGTCGAAGCAATGCTGACTAAAACATTTTCCCGTCATGGTTATTACTTATTCAGCACTAAAGATTATATGTCCCGGGTTAGAGGTGGACATAACTTTATGCAGATTAGAATAAGTGACCAGAAGCTTGAAGGTCCTGATGAAGGCATAGATTTATTATTGGCTTTAAATGAAGAAAGTGTGGAAATTCATCGTCCTCAAATGAATGAGGATGGAACAATCTTATCTGAAGTTGAATCTGATAAAGATGAGATGGTCTACCTTGATGCAAGCGGAATAGCTAAAGAGGTTAACCCCCGTGCAGTCAATACAGTCTTTGTTGGTGCTGCTTTCAAGATTATGGGCTTACCGACAGATCAGGCTGAAGAAGCTGTTAAAGAACATTTTGCTAAAAAAGAAGCAGTAGTTGATGATAATTTAGATTTATTAAAAAAGGGTTATGAAGCAGTAGAACAATCATATAATCTTAAAGACCTCGGTAAAAAAGAAGAAAATATGGTGATTGACGGTAATAGTGCTGTTGGCCTGGGTGCTTTGCTGGCAGGTTTAAGTTATTATACTGCCTATCCAATGTCACCTTCTACCGGGATTTTACATTATGTTGCCGGTAAACAGGAGGAACTGGGGATAGTTGTCGAACAGTCTGAAGATGAGATTGCTTCAATTAATATGGCACTTGGTGGTTCTTATGCCGGTATGAGATCGATGACTGGTACTTCAGGTGGTGGACTGGCTTTAATGGCTGAAGGAATAGGTCTGGCTGGAATTACAGAAATACCAATTGTAGTTGCCGATGTACAGCGTCCAGGTCCTGCAACAGGCTTACCAACCAGAACTGGCCAGGGAGATTTATTATTTGCAGTTAATATTGCCCAGGATGAGTTTCCACTGATGGTTTTAGCGCCTAAAGATCAGGAAGATGCTGTTTATCAGACATTTAGAGCCTTTAATCTTGCTGATAAATATCAGATTCCGGTGATTATTCTTTCCGACCAATTTATGGGTGATGGCTCAAAGACTATCAAAGAAATAGATACATCAGAACTGAAAATTGAAAGACATTTAGTTGATCCAGCAGAAGTAGAAGGAGAGTATAAACGCTACAAATATACTGAAGATGGAATTTCTCCTCGTGCCTATCCCGGACAGCTGAAAGATAATATTGTACTTATAGATAGTGATGAACATGACGAATATTCTCATATTGTTGAGGATGCAGAAACCAGAAATAAGATGGTTGAAAAAAGAAATAAAAAAATGGAAAAATTAAAGTCAGAAGATCTGCTGGAACCAGAATACACAGGTCCAGAAGCACCTGATTATATCTTAGTAGGCTGGGGTTCAACTGCTGGCCCGCTTAGAGAAGCTAAAGCAATGCTATCTGATGAATATGAAGTTGGACAGCTGGCGTTTAATGATGTCTGGCCGCTGCCGACTAAAACTTTAGAGGAAATAGCAGAAAAAGATGCTAAACTGGTCTTTGTAGAAAATAATGCAGGAGCTCAATTTGACAGACTGGTCAGAAGTGAAACAGGAATTAAAGCTGACTATAATATTTTAAAAGATGATGGTCGACCATTTTCTGGCCGAGAAATTTATAGAAGATTTAAAGAAGAGGTGAGTAAATAATGGTAGATAAAAATCTTTATCAAGCTGACCGAGAAACTGCCTGGTGTCCAGGTTGTGGTAACTTTCCTTTAAGAACGGCTTTAGCAGATGCTTTAGCTGACATGGATTTAAAACCAGAGGAAGTTACAATGTATACTGGAATCGGACAGGCAGCAAAGATGCCTCATTACATTAAAGTTAATGGTTTTAATGGACTTCACGGACGTTCTCTACCACCTGCGATTGGAATGAGAGTTGCCAATCCAGAAATGACAGTTATAGTTGAATCCGGAGATGGCTGTAGTTATGGTGAAGGTGGAAACCATATTCTGCACAATATGAGACGTAATCCCGATATTATTCATCTGGTTCATGATAATCAGATTTATGGTTTGACCAAAGGACAGGCTTCCCCTACCAGTGTGGAAGAACTCAGAACTCCGGTTCAGACTCATGGAGTAAATGCTGAACCACTTAATCCTGTGCGCTTTGCAGTTGGGATGAAGGCCAGTTTTGTGGCCCGGAGTACTGTTGGAGATCGGGATCACCTTAAAGAAATGATTAGAGAAGCTAAAAAACATAAGGGTTATGCTTTAATTGATATTTTTCAGCCCTGTGTGTCTTTTAATAAAATTAATACCTATCAGTGGTACAGTAAACGGGTCTATAAATTGGAGGATCATGATCCAACTGACCATGCAGCAGCAATGAAGGTGGCCCAGGAATTTGGAGATAAAATTCCAATTGGAATCATTTACAGAGAAGAAAAACCTACCTTTAGAGATAGAATACCCTATTTAAAAGATAAGGCTTTAGTTGATCGTGATGTACAGGTTGATGACTTAAAACATTTAATAGATGAGTTTAAGTAAATTGATTATAAAATTAGAAATAACAAATTGTTAGAACTAAAAAAATAAAGCGAAGCATAATTTTAAGGAGGCTGTTATAATGAATATTTATGAATTTGCCATCAATTTTGAGGCGGAAAATCGCAAGTTTTATGAAGAGTGTGCGGAAGAATCGGATAACGAAAGTCTTAGAGGTGTATTTCTGGAGCTGGCAGAAGAAGAAAAAAAGCATGAAAATATAGTAAGACAGCTGATGGAAGAAAAAAAAGTTGATGAGGTTGAGTCCGGTATTCTTCCCAAAGCTAAAGATGCTTTTGAGGCAATCTCTAAAGATGTGACTGGTGCAGAAGGTAGTATTTTTACCCAGCAGCAGGTTGATGTTTATACAAAGGCAAAGCAGATGGAAGTTGACAGCTTTAAATTTTATACAGAAAAGGCAGCAGAAACAGATCTGCCTGCAGTAGAAAAGACATTTAAACGTCTGGCAGAAGAAGAAAAAAAGCATGAGCGAATCATAGATAATATTATCGAAATGGTTAATCGTCCTAATACCTGGCTTGAGGACGCCGAGTGGTATCACCTGGAGGATTACTAAAAACTGTAAACAAAATTAATTTAATATATTCCAACAACACCTGTAGTCGGGGTTTATAATAGATTTTGCATGATAAAGTTATGTTTTACTGAATTACTTGTTTCTTTCAATGGAGACGGTTAAGTTTTTAATTTCAGTTAGATATATATTTGTAAGTGTAAGCTAAAGCAATTCTGACTGCAGGTGTTTTTTGATTTCTTATGTGATATAAATCATAGAAGAAAAGTGAGAGTGTTATATAATAATACTTGAGTGAAGAACTCATACTTTAAATTTAATTTATTCTGCAGCAAAAATTAGATAAATCTGCAGCAGCAACTTATTTCAAAAGGAGGAATAATTATGTCCATGTTTTGTTATCAGTGTCAGGAAACAGCAAAAAATGAAGGCTGTACAGTTAGAGGTGTCTGTGGAAAAGATGCAGATGTTGCCAACTTACAGGATTTATTAGTATTTGTACTTAAAGGAATTTCTGTTTATGCAGAAAAAGCTGAAGAAGAAGGACTTGATCTTTCTGATAAAACAGCTCCATTTATTATGGAAGGTTTATTTGCTACAATTACTAATGCTAATTTTGATTCTGAGAGATTTGAAGATTTAATTGAAGAAGCTTTTGAACTTAGAGATGAAGTGCAGGCTAAATTTGAAAAAGTTTATAAAGAAAATCACGGTGAAGAATTCAGTGGAGATTTACCTGAACATGCTACCTGGTATAGTGATGATGTAAGTGATTATTATGATAAAGGTACAGATGTTGGAGTTCTCGAAACTGAAAATGTTGATGTAAGATCTTTACGTGAGCTTGCTACATACGGACTCAAAGGTATTGCAGCTTACGGTGATCATGCAAGAGTTTTAGGTAAGCATAAAGAAGAAATTGATAGATTTACTCAAAAATGCCTGGCTGCTACAACAGATGACAGCCTGAGTGTTGATGATCTTGTAGGTTTAGTTATGGAAACTGGTGAGATGGCTGTAGAGACAATGGCTCTCTTAGATGAAGCTAATACTTCTACTTATGGTCATCCAGAGCCAACTGATGTAAATATTGGTGTTCGCGATAATCCTGGTATTTTAATCAGTGGTCATGACCTAAAAGATATGGAAGAGTTATTAGAGCAGACAGAAGGTACTGGAGTAGATGTTTATACTCACAGTGAAATGCTGCCTGCTAATTCCTATCCAGCCTTTAAAAAGTATGATCACTTTGTTGGTAACTACGGTAACTCATGGTGGCACCAGGATAAGGAATTTGAATCATTTAATGGTCCAATCTTAATGACAACCAACTGTATTACACCTGTTAAAGATTCTTATAAGGACCGAATCTTTACAACTGGTATGGCAGGATATCCAGAAGTTACTCATATTCTTGACCGTAAAGAAGGAGAAAGCAAAGACTTCTCTGAAATGATCGAAATGGCTAAAACCTGTGATTCTCCAGTTCAGTTGGAAGAAGGTACAATCCCTGGTGGTTATGCTCGTAATACAGTAATGAGCGTTGCTGACAAGGTTATTGAAGCTGTAGAAAATGGAGATATCGGCCGCTTTGTAGTAATGGGTGGTTGTGATGGCCGTTTTAAAGATAGAGAGTACTTTACAGATGTAGCTAAAGAATTACCAGAAGATGCTGTAATTCTAACAGCTGGCTGTGCTAAGTACCGCTACAACAAGCTTGACCTGGGAGATATCGGTGGCATCCCAAGAGTATTAGATGCAGGTCAGTGTAATGACTCTTATTCCTTAGCTTATATTGCTTTACAGCTGAAAGAAGCTATGGGTGTAGATGATATTAATGACCTCCCAATCTCTTATGATATTGCCTGGTATGAGCAGAAAGCTGTAGCAGTATTACTTGCACTTCTATCTCTAGGGGTAAAAGGAATCCGTCTTGGACCCACACTGCCAGCATTTGTTTCTGAAAATGTGCTTAATGTATTAGTTGATAAGTTTGATATTAAGCCAACAGGTGATGTTAAAGAAGATGTTGCCGCAATCATGGCTGGTGAGTAAAAATTTCCAGAAAATTACAGGTACCGGGTACCTGGATAAATATTGAAAAAGATCTGTCTGCATTTGCGGGCAGGTCTTTTTTATTTAAAAGTCTGACTTATGTGATATATGTCATAGAGCTGTCTTAAAATAAATGTCATAATTAAAACATAGTAAATTACTCAAGTTTAAATATAATTTATATAAGGAGGCAGTAAAATGACTGCAGGAGCAAGAAAAGAAGAATTAAAAAATCTTTTAGAAAGATTGAATAGTGGTGAGGCAGCAGAAGAAGTAAAAAAGGAAGCACAGGAATTAATTGAAAGTATAAGTGCCAAAGAGCTTTCGGAAGCTGAACAGGAATTAATTAATGAAGGTTTAGATGAGACAGAACTCAGACATTTATGTACAGCACATATTGAAGCAATGGCAGAGGAATTAAAAGAACTGAAAACTAATGTACCGGTAGGACATCCTTTGAGTACTTTAATTGCTGAACATGAAGAAATATTAAAAATACTGGACCGTTTAGATCAAGTTAATTCAGAAATTCAGTCTTTAGAAAGTTATGATGCTGGAAATCCTGTTTTTGAGGAATTAAAAGAGCTGGGTGCAAAATTACTAGATGCCGAAAAACACCACACCAGAGAAGAAGAAACTCTTTTCCCGGAAGTAGATAAAAGTGGAGTCACAGGACCAACCAGAATTATGAGAATGGAGCACGATGATCTCTGGCCTCACAAAGAAAAGATTAGTGAACTTGCTGAGAAAGCGGGAGAAATAGATGTTGATAAGGTTAAAAAAGAACTCAAAGAGCATACAGAATATGTAGTTGTGACTTTAAGAGACCATATCTTTAAGGAAAATAATATTTTATATCCGACAGCTAAAGATGTAGTTAAAGAAAGCAAGTGGGAAGAAATTAAGGCTCAAAGTGATCAGATTGGTTACTGCGGTTTTACTCCCGAGGCAGAAATTAATAATTAAATTTGAAAATATTTATAAATTAAGGTTAAATGAGCAAAATCTATTTTGTTAAATATAAATCTGATATGAGGTGTAGAAAATGTTTAAATTAAATGATACAGTTGGAAATATTGTGACAGAATTTCCTGGAGCGGCAGAGATTTTTAAGCAAAATAAGATTGACTTTTGCTGTGGAGGGGACAGAAAGTTAAAAGAAGCAGTAAAGGAAGATTTAAGCGAAAGTGTAAAAGCAGAATCAATACTCAAAGAAATAAATGAAAATTATTCTGAGAAAAAAGACTATTATGCAGAGATTGAGGATCCTAAAAATCTCTCACAGTCTCAGTTAATTGAATATATTATAGATAACCATCATGCTTTTTTACAGCAGACACTGCCCCAGCTTTCAGAACTTACAACTAAGGTTTTACGGGCCCATCGTCAAAAACATGGAGAAGTTTTAAAGAAGGTGCATCGACTCTTTAATATTTTAAAGATGGAACTGGAAGAGCACTTAATCAAAGAGGAAGAAGAGATCTTTCCTTTAATTAAAGAATATTCTCAGGCAAAAGAAAATGCTAATCGGAAAGAAACCCTGAATGGGATTTTAGAACTGGAAGCTGAACATGATACAGCTGGAGATATAATCAAAGAATTGAGAGAAATTACTGCTGATTATCGTCTGCCTGAAGATGCCTGTAATTCTTATAAGTTAACCTATCAATTACTTCAGGACTTAGAAGCAGATTTATTCCAGCATATTCATTTAGAAAATAATATTCTTTTTGCCAGACTGGAAAATAAAAATATATAATTACCTGCTTAGAAGAGTTTGACATCCTCCCCGCCCGTTCGTTAAAACTCACAAACGAGGATTCCTTAAAAGAAACTTTCACCGAAACTCTCTTTTGTATTACGAAATGATAGTTTCGATATTAGGCCATTGAGGCCGTCACGAGGTTGTCGAATGATTAGAGGACAGTCTATTTCTAGTAGTCCAATATGACTTCGACTTCAGGCTGTGCCATCAGCCCTCCTAAGATAGCCGATTATACATTTCACTAACTCTCTTTTTATAACGCATTGTTGAGTTAGTATGAAGGGCATCGAGCCCTCCTCATTAGTATAATCCTAGCATTATGCTAATATAGGCACTCAGGCACTTAGACTATTACCATCTAAGCAGGTTGTTGCTCTAAATATTTATTTGCTATATTACGACTTGCATTTAAATCAGAGTGGATATGATTACCACACTCGCAAGAGTATAGATTAGTTTTGCGATTAGATTTTTTAACTTTAGTACATTTAGAACAACCCTGGGAAGTGTACTTTGGATTTATATATTCCACTTTAATCCCAGCTAATTCAGCTTTATATTCAATAAATTGTTGAAGTTGATAGAAAGTCCAGTTATGGATGTTTCTATCTGCTCTATTAAGACTCTTAGCAGTATTCCGGATATTTTCTAGATTCTCCATAATTATAGTCCCAACTTTCTTTTGCACAGCAAAATTAATAAGCTGGCGACTAATTTTATGGTTTAAATCAGTCATCCATCTCTGCTCTTTGTCATTAATTTTTTTAATAGCTTTAACTTTTTTAGATTGACCCAGTTTTCTTC
>JAXKWB010000162.1:0-12350 GCA_036172385.1 Halanaerobiales bacterium
CTATACCACTTTTAATTGCATCGGTGTTTAGTCTGGCGGTAATTATTGAAAAAGCAATTTTCTTTTATAGGAATAATGATAACAATTTTAGATTAATTAAGCGAATTGAAATTTTAGTTGAAGAAGGAGATATTTTAAGTGCTTTAAATGAATTAAAAGGGAAAAAGGGTACTAATGCCAAACTTTTATCAACTGCTTTAGCACATAATAGTGAAGATCCTTCTCGTTTAAGAGAGGTCCTGCAGGCTGTTGGTGAAGATGAAATAAAGAAAATGGAAAGACATCTGCCTATTCTAGATGTCGTGGCTATGATTTCTCCTCTACTTGGTCTTTTAGGAACCGTAATTGGAATTATTAGCAGTTTTAATATTCTGGGAACAGCCGCTGGAGCAGCAAATCCGGCTCAGATAAGTTCTGGAATTGCGGCAGCACTAATTAGTACTGCTTTAGGACTTATTATTGCTATTCCAACTGCTATCTTCTATTCATATTTTGCTCATAAAGTGGAAAGAAGAGCTCATCAGATGAATTTAAGTATGGTTGAGATTGTTGATGTTGTCAGCAATAATAGAGGTGACAGTGATGTTCAAAACTACTCTTAAGAAAAAAAGTTCAATCAATATTATTCCAATGATTGATGTTATATTTTTTCTTTTAGTATTTTTTATGCTCTTTACTACATTTCGAACAACTCCTGAAGGAATTGAGATGCAGCTTCCAAAAGCTGTAACTGCTACAGAACAAAATACAGAAAACTTTATTGTGCAGATTGATTCGGAAGGAAATTATTATTATCAGGATCAGTCCCTGGATTTAAATCAAATTATTTCGGAAGCGGAAGTTGCAAATAATCAAAATATGAATCTAACAATTGTAATTAGTGCTGATAAAAGTACCCGCTATGAAAACGTGGTATCTTTAATGGATGGTCTGCGTAATGTGGGTATCACAAGACTGGCACTAGCTGCAGATAAAGAAGGTAGTTAATGGGATGGTGAATTTATGCCTAATAACAATAATGATAGGAAGTTACTGGTTTATATAATTATTTCAATGGTTTTTCATCTCTTAATACTTTATTTTCTTCCAATTGGATTTCTGCATGGAAGTGCTAAAAGTGAGAGTGAATTAAACGATTATGGTTATGTACAGTTGGTTGATTATCAACCTGCTCCCATGGAAGACGAAAATGCGGAAGAAGAAGCAGAATTAACCAAGGCCCCTGCAGAGGAAGAACTGGAAGAAACTGAAAAAGAGATAGTTGAGGAAGAACCTGTGCCTGAACCTGAACCAGTTTTAGAACCAGAGGAAGAAATTTCTGAACCGGAAACGGAACTTGAGTCCGTAAGGGAAGAAAAGAGAAAAATGGAAACTGAGGTTGAAACTGAAACTAAAAATAAAAGTATAGAGAAGAAGGAGTCAGTACCTGAAGCTGAGGTAAAATCAGCTGCAGAAAAACCAAAACCTGCTCCTGAATCAGAAGTAGAAAAGATTGAGCCAGAACCGGAGCCAAAATCGGAACTGGAGACGGAACCCTCTCCTGAACCTGAACAGAGTACAACAGAAAATGAACAGGAGCTTATAGCAAGTAAAGAAAGTGAGAGCAAGGTTGAAGTAGTCCAGGAAGCTAATTCTGAGGAAGAGGCTGAAACAGAACCGGTTGAGTCTAAAGCTGAAAGTTCTAAAGCAGCTGAAAAACCCGTAGAAGAGAATATAGAAGCAGCTCCAGAGAAAAACACCGAAAAGAATGTTGAAGAAACCAAAGAACCTGAGGTAGAAAAAACTACTCAAGATAGTTCGGCAGAACAAGAGGAAGAAGAAGTTAATCCTCCGCCTCCCCCAACTTCAGGAGATTTAATTGGTTTAATTGAGCCCCCAACTTTCCCGAAAGATTTAGTGGGTAGTCGTTCTGAAGGTACAGTTAGATTGATGGTCCAGATTTCACCTGGAGGTACTGTTAATAATATACAGCTTGTAGAATCTTCTGGTCATGATTCTATGGATAGAGTAGCTCAACTGACTCTGGAACACGGTTGGGAATTTAAAGAATATCAAAAATCTTATAGAATTCCTGTTTCAGTAAGATATTATATAGATGAATCTGATAACACTCAAGTAGATGTAAATATTGGTGAAGTTGAATTTGTTTCTGGAGGTGAGTAATAATTAATGTATAAATATAGAAAGATTATTATAATTGCGCTGCTTTTAGTTTTAGTTTTCAGTTTTAAGACAGCAGCCCAGAACAATTATTTTCAGAACGAAGATGAACATAATAATCTTCGTTTTGGAAATGAATATATAGTAATTGTAGTCAATCAAAATCAAAATTCTCAGGGAAGATTTGCTGTAGAAACAACCGGGGGAGCACCAGCAAGAGAAAATGATGACAATAAGCCTTTAATTTATGGTCGACCAAACCCCTGGACCTCATATACATCAATCTGGATTAATGGGGAAAGATATGTATTTGGCGGATCTACAGAAAGAAGGGCCGGTGACGGAGCAAAATATGGTGAAGTTATTCAGGAACCAACTGTAGAGGATAACCAGATAATCACCAGAACTCGTTTTGGAAATATTGTAGTGGAGCAAATTCTATCCATAGTAAAAAGTTCAACAACCGGACTGGCAGATAGTGCCCAGATACAGTATAGAATTATTAATCAGGGAGATCAGGAAGAAAAGGTTGGTTTGAGAGTGATGCTGGATACAATGCTGGGAGAAAATGATGGAGCTCCTTTTAGATTAGGAGAAGACACTATTTCTACTGATAAATTATATTATAGTAAACAGCTTGATGATTTCTGGCAGGCTTTTGATAGTGTTTCTAATCCTCAGGTGACATCTCAGGGTTCATTTATTGGTCCGGATGTAAGTACACCTGATAGAGTTTATTTTTCTGACTGGGGCAGCCTGGCTGATGGTGTCTGGGATTTTGATTTTAATCCAGGTCAGGAATTTATTCGGAAAGGCGAGTACGAGATTGATAGTGCCATGGCCATGTATTGGGTCCCGGAGATTATTAAACCTGGAGAAACCAAAACTTATATTACAAAGTATGGTCTTGGTGGGATTACCATTGTTCCCGGAATTTTATCCCTGGGGGTTACATCACCAGCTGAAGTTACTTTAGACGCAAACAATCAGAGTTTTCCTGTTGTGGCGTATTTAGAGAATACATCTGAAATTAATGCCCGTAATGTATCAATAAGAGTTGAACTGCCTGATGACTTTACCGCTGAACAGGTAAACAGAAATATTGGTGACATGGCACCAGAAGATATCTCTCAAATAACCTGGAATGTAAGAGCCAAAAACAGAAATAATCTTCCAGAAGAAATGACTTATCGGGTTAAAGTTGAGGCAGATAATACTGATTCTAATGAGGTAGAAAGAAGAGTTAAATTTTTAGGCCCCCCTGAATTAAATGCTAACATTACTTTGCTGGAAGAGGTGGAATCAGTTGAAGGTAGACTGGAGCCAAATCCTTTTAGAATCCAGGCTGAAATTAATAATTCTGGAGAAAGTTCTTTATATGGGGTAGAAGCAGAATTGATTTTACCTCCTGGTTTAGTGACAGCAAGCAGTGAAATAAGTAAAAAGCGACTTGGTATTTTAAGAAAAGAAGAAAATATTTATATTAACTGGGCAATTGAAGCTTTAAGAGTTGAAGGAACTCTACCTTTTGCTTTAAAAGTAAGCGGCTTAAATAATTATCAAAAAACCATTGTCGAAGAAATAAATCTACCAGAATTAAATCCTTTAATTTTACTTAAAGAAACTAAAGGACAGCAGGATGAAAAATATTATGCAGTTGATATTGTTGCTGCTAATATAGCTGAAGCGGAAAATATTAGTTTTGAGCTAAATTATAATAGTGATAAACTGTTATTGACACACATTTCACGTGGAGATTTCTTTGTCGGTGATAATAATTTGTTACCTTTTAACCGACCAGACAGATCTAAAATCGGGAAAGTTATATTTAATCAGGAATTTCCCTTTAATAAAGCAAATGGTGTAATAGCTACAGTTCATTTTATGTTAAAAGAAAGCAGTCCTGGAAGTATAAACATTAGTAAACTGAAGGCTGTAAATGGATCAGGAAACACCTTTCAAATTAAAATTAGAAATAATCTAGAGGAGGAAATGTAAATGTTAAATTATAAAAGTGTTTTTTCGGTAACTTTATTATTAATCTTGGTTTTTAGTGTAGGTGCTCTGGCTCAGCAGTTTGATGATGTACCCCGTGATCACTGGGCTTATGATAGTGTTCAGATGCTGGCTGACAAAGGATATTTAAGTTTGTATTCTGGTGAGGATTTTAATGGTGAGCAGCCCCTGACAAGATATGAAATGGCAGAAATAATTGCTAATGTATTAGAAAATACTACTGCTGGGGGAACAGCATCTCAAAATCTGTCGGAAGAAGACGTTGATGTAATTAGAAAATTATCATTAGAATTTAGAGATGAACTCGTTAAAGTTGCTGAAAGGCAGAAAGAATTTGAGCAGAGACTAAATAATTTAGAAGACAAAAATCAGATTCAGGATGAAGATATAGCAAATATTAATGTTAGGGTTTCAAAAATGCAGGAAAAAGTTCAGAAAGTTTCAGGTTTAGAAGAAAGTGTAAATCAAATTAATAATCAGATTTCCAGTATAGAAGACCAACTAACTACTATTCAGGAAGAAGGATTATCCGGAAAACAGATCCAGAAACTGGAAGATAATCAGAGCATTAACAGGACAAGAATAGAGGAACTTGAAAACAGAATTAAAGAATTAGAATCAGAAACAGCTGTTCAAGAAACAAAAAAAGAAAGTAGTTCTGCTATAAATACTGGCTATATTCTTGGTGGTTTAGCTTTACTGGCCTTATTACTTTAATTTCAGGCCAGGTTGCAAAAAAATTATGATTAAGGAGCGTAGTTCATATGTCCAGGATTCATTTTAAAAAGATAATTATATTTTTAGCTTTAATTATGATATTGAATGCAGTATTCCTGCCCTATACAATGCCAGCTGCTGAGCTTAAAGCTGCTTCTATTGAAAAAGAAGATATCTATACCGGGTTAGGGCTTATGTTTTTGTTAATTGTTCTTTCCGGTGATGGAGATAATAAAAATGATGCTGTTAGAAGAGATGATTTTCATAGTTATAAAAATTTTAGTGCAGAGGAAATAGAAATACTGGCCAGTATAATTAATGCTGAAGCTCGGGGTGAGAGCTATCAGGGGAAAGTAGCGGTGGGAGCTGTGATTATTAACAGAGTTTATCATCCTTCTTTTCCAAATTCTATTAGAGAAGTTGTTTATCAAACCGGACAATTTACTCCTGTAGAAAATGGGATGATCAATTATTCTCCCAATAGCGACTCGTTTAAGGCTGCCTATGATGCAGTAAGTGGTCTGGATCCCAGCAAAGGAAGCCTGTATTTTTACAATCCAGCTAAGTCCAAAAACCCATCCTTTTTTGCTGATAGAGAAAAGGTTGTAACTATAGGGAATCATGTCTTTTTAAAATAAATAATTTATAAAAGAACCCCAGACCATAATTATGATCTGGGGTTCTTTTATGCATGATATTACTATTGATTCAGATTTTTATTCAGTTTCAATAATTTTTTCTACAGCTACTATTTTTTCAAAATTAAGATCTTTAGTTACTTGATACATATTTCCTCCAGCTGAGGTTTCAGGTATATCATTAACTTTTATTTTATTAATCTCTCCATTTTTAGCTGCAATAAGTATTTTATCATCTTTTGCTGCCTTCACAGCTCCTGCTAATTTGTATTTTGTATTGGAGAAAATTCTTATACCTTTGCCGTTTCTTTTTTGAGCTCTAAAATTACTCAATTTAATTTTATTAGCTCTACCATCATCACTGATTGAGACTAAGAAACTTTTGTGATCAAAAGTGTTAAAGTAAAGTACCTGATCATTTTTACCTAAGTTTATAGCCTTACTCCCTAAAGTATTGCGGCCGGTTGTTGAGAATGTGTCACCACTAAATCTAATCAAATAACCATTTTTGCTGACTACAATTAAATCCTGGACAGCATCAGTTTTTTCAACATTAATCAGCTGATCATTATCTAATTTAATTGCTCTAATATGGCTGTAATTTGTTCTGTATTCATCAGCACTACTTCTCTTAATTAAGCCTGATCTGGTAACAAAGGTGTAATATTGATCTTCAGAATCACTTGCATCTCTAGCTAAGATATTGAGTGAGATAATATTTTCTTTCATTGGAATCTGAAGATACTTACTTAAATTATCACCTGTGGCCAGTCCGTGATGTTCTTCAATATCATGAACCTGTAAATTATATACTTCTCCCTGATTACTAAAGAAGAGGAGCTGATCCAGGGACGAACCTTCAACGGTTGAGATCAAATAATCATTTTTTGCTGCTCTTAAATTTTTGAATTCATCATTTCTTTTAATAACTCCTCGATAGGAAAGTGAAAGAACCGCATTTTTTTCTTTAATTAAATCATCTTTAGTAATTTCAGCCTTACTATCATCAGCAATAATATCAGTTCTCCGCTGATCATCAAAACGTTTTTTGATTTCTTTTAATTCTTCTCGAAGCACATTATTTAATTCAGCTTTGTTATCTAAAATATTTTTATAATACTTTATTTTTTCAGCCAGTTCGTCTCTTTCAGATTCAAGTTTTTCAAATTCCATTCCAACCAGCCGCTGCAGCTGCATTTCTAAAATTGACTGGGCCTGTTTTTCTGAAATTTTAAGAGCTTCCATTAATTTATTTTTTGCTTCTTTTTTAGATTGGGAATTTCTGATCACCTGAATTACTATATCCAGTTCATCAATAGCTCGTTTTAGTCCTTCCAGAATATGATAACGATTTTCAGATTTATTTAAATTATATTCAGTATGATTTCTGATAACTTCTTTACGAAAATCTAAAAAGTGATTTAAAATTTCTAAAAGTCCCATCACAACAGGTTTTTTATTATTAAGGGCTAAAAGATTGATTCGAAAGTTGTTTTGTAAATTAGTGTATTTATATAATCTGTTTAAAATTAATTCTGGATCAGCACTACTTTTTAATTCAATTACAATTCTAATACCTTTTTTATCAGATTCATCTCTCAAATCAGATACAGAAGAGATCTTGCCTTTATTAACCAGGTCAGCAATTTCTTCAATCAATTTTGCTTTATTCACCTGGTAGGGAATTTCAGTAATTATTAAGTTTTGATGTCTTCCTTCTTTTTCAATTTTGCTCTTTGCTCTTAAGGTTATTTTCCCCTTACCAGTCTCATAGGCAGCTTTAATACCGTCATTACCTACTATTGAAGCACCGGTTGGGAAATCCGGGCCGGGTAGATGATTATTAATTATTGTATCCAGACGGGCATTAGGATAGTCCAGGAGGTGGATCAGAGCGTCTATAACCTCTCCTAAGTTATGAGGAGGGATAGAGGTGCTCATACCTACAGCAATACCACTGGATCCGTTTACTAAAAGGTTTGGTATTTTAGAAGGTAATACTTCTGGTTCCTGGAGGCTGCCGTCAAAGTTATCGATAAAATTAACAGTTTCTTCATCTATATTATCTAACAGAGCTTCGGCAATTTCTGTTAATTTTGTCTCTGTATAACGCATAGCAGCAGCACTATCACCATCAATCGAACCGAAGTTACCGTGACCGTCAATTAACTGATAGCGCTGGTTAAAGTCCTGGGCCATCCTGACCATAGCATCATAAACCGCACTATCACCATGAGGGTGGAACTTACCTAAAACCTCACCGACCAGGCGGGCTGATTTCTTGTGTGGTCTGTTGTGGAGAAGCCCCAGTTCCCGGGCAGCAAAAAGTATTCTTCTATGTACAGGTTTTAAACCATCTCTAACATCAGGCAGAGCTCTGCCAATGATTACACTTAAGGAATAATTCAAATAAGCATCTTTCATTTTATCTTCAATTGCAATTGGATAAATTTCCTCTTTCATTATCGATCTCCTCTCAAATTAATCGTTTTCTGCTTATTTATAATACCATTTTTATCATAGATTTTGCAAATTTAAAGTTGAATAGACTGGCATTCTAAGATTCTCTTTGTTATAATAATGAAATGGAGGATGGTGAAGATCGATGGATACACTTTTTGATAATGTAGATTATAATGCTGATCAGATACAGGTGCTTAAAGGTCTGGAAGCTGTTCGAAAAAGACCGGGGATGTATATTGGAAGTACAGGTATTAGAGGATTACATCACCTTGTCTGGGAGGTAGTAGATAATAGTATAGATGAATTTTTGGCTGGAAATGGTGACCAAATTAAAGTCACTATTCACGAAGGTGAAGAAATTACAGTAGAAGATTTTGGACGCGGAATCCCTGCTGATATTCACAAAGATACAGGTTTGCCAGCGGTTCAGGTAGTTTTAACTACCCTGCATGCCGGTGGTAAATTTAATAACAACAGTTACAAAGTCTCGGGGGGGCTGCACGGAGTTGGTGTTTCAGTAGTTAATGCTCTCTCTTCAGAATTAACAATTACAACTCACTGGAAGGGTAATAAATATCAGCAGCACTACAAAAAAGGAATTCCTGTTGATAAATTAAAAAAAGTAGGGAGGACTGACCGCAGTGGTACAGTAATTCGCTTTAAGCCGGACCCAGAAATTTTTACAGCCACAGAATTTAAATACGAAAATCTGGCTCATCGACTGCAGGAATCAGCTTATTTAAATAAGGATTTAACTCTTATTTTGAGAGATGAGCGGGGAGAAGATATTGAAGAGGAAGAGTTTCAGTATGATGGGGGTATCAAAGCTTTTGTTGAATTTTTGAATAAGGACCGAAATGTAATTAATCAGGATATTATTTATTTTGAATCAAAACCTGATGATTATGAGGTAGAGATTGCAGTTCAATATAATGACGGTTATAATGAGCGAATTTTCTCCTATGCCAATAATATAAATACGGTTGATGGAGGTTATCATTTGACCGGTTTTAAAACTGCTTTAACCAGAGCTATCAACAACTTTGCTAAAAATAATAATCAGCTGCCGGCAAAGATTTCTTCCTTAAACGGTAAAGATGTCAGAGAAGGAATTACAGCGGTAATTAATGTAAAATTACCTGAGCCGCAGTTTGAAGGTCAGACTAAATCTAAATTAGGAAATAGTGAAATCAGAAGTGTAGTAGAAAGTGAAGTCTATGAATATTTAAGTTTATACTTTGATACAAATCCAGATCTGGCAAAAAAGGTAATTGATAAAGCTGTCCAGGCTGTCAGAGCTCGCAAAGCTTCCAAAAAGGCAAGAGAACTGACCAAAAGAAAAACAGCCCTTTCATCTAATTCACTACCCGGTAAACTTGCTGACTGCAGCAGTAAAAAGGCAGAAAAAAGTGAACTTTTTATTGTTGAGGGGGATTCTGCTGGTGGTTCAGCTAAACAGGGTAGAGAACGTAAATTTCAGGCTATCTTACCTCTTAAAGGAAAGATATTGAATGTGGAAAGGGCCAGACTGGACAAAATATTAAATAACAATGAGGTTGCTTCAATCATTACTGCTTTAGGAGCTGGAATTGGCGAAGATTTTAATCTAAAAAAACTTCGCTATCACAAAATTATTATTATGACTGATGCTGATGTGGATGGGGCTCATATTGCTACTTTGATTTTGACTCTTTTTTATCGTTACATGCCAGAGCTAATTGATAATGGACATATTTATCTGGCCAAGCCACCTTTATATAAGGTGACAAAACGTGGGAAAAGTCACTATTTATATAGTGATCAGGAGTTAGAAGAATTTAGAACTGAGAATGAAGGCAGTAGTTTCTCTCTCCAGAGATATAAAGGTCTGGGAGAGATGAATCCGGAACAGCTGTGGGATACAACTATGGATCCAGAAAATAGAGTCCTGCAGAAAGTTGAAATAGATGATGAAATTGAAGCTGATGATATTTTTACTCGCTTAATGGGTTCTAATGCTTCTTTAAGAAAGGAATTTATATTTAAAAATGCAGAACTAGCTCAGACTATTGATGTCTAATGCTATTTGAAATTTAATTGTGATTTAGGGCGGTGATTCTTTGTCAGCCAGTAAAAACTATCTTAACAGATATTCAAAGATAATTATAGCAGTTTCATTAGGTTTGATAGTAGGGCTAATTGCTCTAATTTATAATAATCTTTTAGATTTTTTCACTTTTTCTTTAATTGATATCGGGATGGAGCTGACAATTTATAACCGCCTGACATTTTTATTCTTACCCGCAGTTGGAGGACTTATAGTTGGTTTTATAATAAAATATGGCAGTATGACTGCTAAAGGTCATGGAATTCCTGCTATTTTATCTTCGATTGAGAGCAAAGAACGTCATTTAACTTATCGTGATCTTTTGACAGAAGGTTTTGCTTCTGCAATTACCATTTCTAGTGGAGGATCTGGTGGTCGAATTGGTCCAATAGTAGAGATTGGAGCCGGAATTGGTGATTTAATTGCCTATAAACTTAATTTAAAGCTTTTTGATTATCAGACTTTTTTAGGTTGTGGTGCTGCTGCTGGAATTGCCGGTTTATTTCATGCCCCATTGGGTGGGATTATGTTTGTAAGTGAAATATTGTTTAAAACAGTCGAAAAAAATCGCCTGCTGCTGGTTGCTGTCAGTGCAATTTCTGCCGATATGGTTGTTCGCTGGAGTGGGAGAGATCTTTTTCTGGCAAATTTAGATCTGGGTCAGGTTGGAAGTGCTTATAACTTTTTGACAGCGGCAGTTATCGGGATATCTGCTGCTCTTTTTGCTGTTGCCTTTGTCTTTACTTTGCGTAAACTATCTAATTTATTTGATAATTTAAAAATAAATATTGTTTTAAAGCCTGCTTTAGGTGGTCTGCTGCTGGGGATGCTTGCTTTCTGGCTGCCGGAAATTATGGGTTCAGGAAATAGAATAATTGTGTCTTTATTTAACCAGCCAGAATTTAATCTCGGTTTTTTATTTCTGCTTTTAATATTTAAAATTATTGCTACTTCATTAACTCTGGGTTCTGGTGGTTCAGGTGGGATCTTTTCTCCATCACTGTTTATTGGCAGTTTAACTGGAATTATTGTTGGTACTTTATTTAATCAATTTTTTCCTTTTTTAAGTGGTTCAGCTTCTTTATCTGCATTAATTGGAATGGCAGCTGTAATTAGTGCAGTTATCAGGGCTCCCTTAACAGCTACCTTTATTATTCTGGAGTTCACTCATAATTACAGTTTGACTATACCACTTTTAATAGCCTCTCTGATTGCTGAGAGGATAGCAAGTATGAGTGGTTTAAAATCTGCTTATTCACCAGATTATTTTGAACGCCTGTAAAATAGTAAAAACTTGACATTAAAGCTATTTTTGTTTTATAATTAGTTAGGTAAATAAATATTATAATTAGGAAGGAGCGACTCAATATGCAGAAGTATCAGTGCACAGTTTGTATGTACATTTATGATCCAGAAGAAGGAGATCCTGTAGGTGGAATCGAGCCGGGTACATCTTTTGAAGATCTTCCAGATGACTGGACATGTCCTGAATGTGGTGTAGGTAAAGATATGTTTGAACCATATGATGGCTAATATTACTTATATTTAAATATTTTTTTAAAAAACTGGGGCTTTAACCCCAGTTTTTATTTTACTTTCAAAATTAATTATAGTATAATTACTTCGAATAAGCAATAAGATGTAAGGAAAATAAGGGCGGGGTAAAAATGAATTTAAAGAAAAAAAATTTAACACCAGCTCAGTATCTGGTGAGCGGCTATTTTGTAATTATTATGATTGGATCATTACTTTTAATGCTGCCAGTTGCAACAACTGATGGTCAGGGGCTTGGAGCTGTAGATGCAGTTTTTACAGCAACATCAGCTACCTGTGTAACCGGTTTGATTGTAGTAAATACAAAGGAAGCTTTTACTATCTTCGGCTCAACTGTAATTATGTTTTTAATCCAAATTGGCGGGCTCGGGATTATGTCGATGTCTACTTTATTTGCTTTTGTTGTTGGTAAGAAAATTAGTCTTAAGGAAAGATTAATAATTCAGGAAGACTTAAATCAGTATCAAATTTCCGGAATGGTTAGATTGGTTCAGTATCTTCTGGGCTTTACCTTTGCTATTGAAGGAACAGCGGCTGCAATTTTATTTTTACGTTTAAGTCAGGATTATCCGTTCTGGAGAGCTATTTATCTTTCTATTTTTCATGCGATTTCGGCCTTTAACAATGCAGGATTTGATCTTTTTGGCAACAGCTTAGAAAATTATACAGGTGATATTACTATTAATCTTGTTATAATGGCCTTAATTATTCTCGGT
>JAXKWB010000163.1:0-6245 GCA_036172385.1 Halanaerobiales bacterium
AATAAATGTCATTCCATTTAAGTTCCTTTTTAAATTCATTTACTTCAGTCTGATCATCAATAGCTAAATATTCAATATCAGCAATTTCCGCAAAGTCTCTTAAGTGTTCAGCAGTAACTGCTTTAGAGAAACCTGTATGATGAGCTCCACCTGCATAAATCCAGGATTCTACAGCCTCTGTTAAAGTAGGTTCGGGCTTCCAGAATACTCTTGCTACAGGCAGTTTAGGCATTTCATTTTCTGCTTTATCAACTTCAACTTCGTTAACAATCATTCTAAATCTATTACCCATATCTGTAATTGTCGCATTAACAGCCGGGCCAGAAGCGACATCAAAAACTAATCTTGCCGGATCTTCTTTGCCACCAATTCCCAATGGATGAATCTCTAAATTGGCTTTACCATCAGCTATACTTTCGCAAATTTCTAACATATGAGCACCAAGTACTTTTGTATCTTCAGGATCCAGATGATAGGTATAGAATTCCATAAATGAAGTACCACCTTCTAAACCAGAACCCATAACTTTCATTGCTCTGACCAGGGCGGCAGTTTTCCAATCACCTTCACCACCAAATCCATAGCCTTCTCCCATCAGTCTCTGTACTGCCAGTCCGGGAAGCTGTTTCATACCGTGTAGATCTTCAAAGTTCGTAGTAAAACCTTTGAAATCTCCATCTTCCAGGAATTTACGAAGTCCAATTTCAATTCTGGCAGATTCTTTAAGAGATTCTTTTCCTTCTTTTTCTAATAAATCTTTTTGTACATTATATTCCTGCTTATATACTTCAATTAATTCTGCAACTTCTGCATCATCAACATCATTGATATATTCAACTAAGTCACCAATACCGTAATAGTGAACTTCATAACCAAATTTCATCTGAGCTTCTACTTTATCTCCCTCGGTAACTGCAACATTACGCATATTGTCACCAAATCGGACAAATTTAGCTCCCTGTGCATCAGCCCAGGCCGCAGCAGCTCTAGTCCAGACACCAATTCTGCGCTGTACTTCCTCATCCTGCCAGTGTCCTGCTACAACCTTGCGATTTTTTTCCATCCGACTGACCATAAATCCATATTCACGACCACCATGAGCAGCCTGATTGGTGTTCATAAAGTTCATGTCAATTTCATCCCAGGGAATATCTCTATTGAACTGGGTGTGCAGATGCAGCAGCGGTTTCTGCATTGCTTTTAGTCCTGCAATCCACATTTTGGCAGGAGAAAATGTATGCATCCAGGTGATAAGACCAATACAATTATCATCTCTGTTGGCTTCCAGAACTACTTTTCTAATCTCTTCAGCAGTTGTAACCACATTTTTAAATCTAATCTCTACCGGAATTTCTTGAGCAGCAGAAAGACCTTCTGCAATTTTTTTGCTGTTTGCTTCTACTTCTTTTAAAACCTGATCCCCATATAAATGCTGACTTCCTGTAACAAACCATAATTCCTGTGTTTCAAAAATATTTTTCATTATTTTCCTCCTTATTACTTTAGTATATTTTATTAACTCTAAAGTATTTTATTGATAACTAAAAGTAAAGCTAAAAAATTTTGTATTAATTAAATTTTCAAAAACTCCTTTCTGATTGAAAATTTAATTAATAAGGAGAGGTTTTAAAACCTCTCCTTATTTATAATTATATTATTCAGCCATATAAAATTCAACATTTTCTTGAGTTACTAAGTTTACACCAGTATCTACATAATCAGGTAGAGGATTGATTCCTGCTTCTTTCCAGTCTCCATTTGCAATCGGATCTAACAGACCTTCATTTAAATGGAAGAGGAACATTTGTCCCCAGTAACCCATATTCCAGGTACCCTGAGCTAATGTTGCATCGATAACTCCAGCTTCAACAAAGTCAAGTGTACCAGGGTCAGTATCAAAACTAACAATATCAATATTCTCAACCATACCAGCCTCTTCAACTGCAGTCGCTGCACCTACACCAGTAGAAGCTTCAGTTGTAAATACTCCTACTAAATCAGGATTCGCCTGAATCATAGAACCCATAGCTCTTGCAGAAGCAGACTGATCAGACTGACCATCCTGTACTGAAACAACTTTCATATCTGGATAGTCATTAGCAATTGTTTCCTGGAAACCTCGGGCTCTTTCTTCGTGATTTAACTGACCAGGAATAGTAATTAAGCCTAAATTACCTTCTCCATTATTTAGATCTGCCAGATAATTAGCTGCTTTAACACCAGCTTCATAGTTGGAAGTAGCTAAGAAAGAATAGCGATTGGAATCTGGTGCATCTGCATCAAAAGTTACTACAGGAATTCCAGCTTCCATTGCTCTATTTATTGGGCCAACAAGAGCATTCGGATTAATTGCTGTTAACAGAATTCCAGCAGGCTGCTGAGCAATAACCTGTTCTAAAACTGTTACCTGCTGATTAATATCATAATCAGTGGCACCGGTGTAACGAGTTGAAACTCCTAGATTAGCAGCAGCATCTTCCATTCCTCTGTAAGCAGGCTTCCAGTATTCAATACCAGAAACAAAGGTAACCATTACATACTCATCTTCAGCACTGCCTTTAAGTGGTGAATCATCCTGAGCAGCTGCCATCCCAACAAAACTGAGAGTTAAAGCAAAAACCATAACTAAAACTAATAACTTTTTCAATATAAACCCCTCCATGTTTTATTTTTTATTTAAAATGTGCAAATTACACATTTAAATAATCAAATTACTTATTGCTGTGAACTTTCATATCAATAATTACAGCACTGAGAAGAACTAAACCAATAACCAACTGCTGCCAGTAAACAGAAACTCCCAGTAATACCAGAGCATTATTAACCAGAGCAACTAAAATAATTCCTAAAAAGGCACCCAGCACCGTACCTTCTCCTCCAGTTAAACTGGCTCCTCCAATAACTGCTCCTGCAATAGCTCTTAATTCAGCACCAGTACCAGCTGTTGGTGTAGCAACTCCAAACCTGGCCAGACTCAGAATACCGGCAAAACCAGCTAAAGTAGAACAAAGTATGTAAACCATTATTTTGATTTTATTTACATTAATTCCGGAAAATTTAGCTGCCTCTTCATTTGAACCAACATAATAAATTTTTCTAAATGTTTTAGAATTTCTCATTAAAAAGTCCATGACTATTACTAAAACTATTAGTATTAGACCAGGATTTGGAATACCGAATGTTTTTCCTCCTCCAATAAAGTCAAAAGTTTGAGAAATATTACCTATACTTACAGGAGAACCTTTTGTAATAATATAAGCTAAACCACGGGCAATTGACATCATACTCAGTGTTGTAATAAATGGACTTAGTTTTATTTTTGTAATAAACTGTGAAATACTAAATCCAATTAAAAGAGATAAGGCTATTGAAATTATTACAGATAACCAGATATTCAACCCCAGACTAACCATTGTCATTCCTGCAAGTACATTGGCAAAAGCCATAACTGAGCCTACTGAAAGATCAATACCTCCAACAACTAAAACTAATGTCATTCCTACAGCCAGGATTCCATCCATAGATAAACCAATTAAAGTAGTGTTAATATTATAGGCACTTAGAAATCCAGGAGCTATAAAACTAAGTATAGCTGCAAAAACAATAATTATAAATGCGAGTGAAGCTTCTCTTAAACCTAATAGTTTCTTTAGAATACTAGAACCTTGAGAATTTTGCATTCCTTTTTATCCCTCCATTTTATTAATTTTTAAAATCATTTTTTCTACCTGAAGCATACATCATTATTTCTTCTTCAGTTGCTGTCTCAGCATCAAGTTTTCCCACTAATTCACCCTGGTGCATGACCAAAATTTTATCACTTAAACCAAGAATTTCCGGTAATTCAGAAGAAATAAACATTACTCCATGTCCGTTATTTGCCAGTTCTCTTAATTTAGTATGAATCTCGAATTTAGCACCAACATCAATACCTCTTGTTGGCTCATCAAGAATCAGAACTCTTGGTTCAACAGCAAGCCATTTGGCGAGTAAAACTTTTTGTTGATTACCACCACTTAAACTTCTAACCGGCTGATCTAAACTTGCATATTTTGTATTCATTATTTCTACAAATTTTTTGCCAATTTTTTTAACTTTTCTCTTTTTCACAAGATTGTTTTCAGATACCTGTTCCAGGTCAGCTGCCACAACATTAGCATTTAAATCCATATCTAAAAATAAACCCTGCTCTTTTCTATCTTCAGTAATGTAAATTAATCCCTGATCAATATTTTCTCTGGTATTATTAGCTGTTATATCTTCCCCAAAAAGTTCAATTTTTCCACTTTCCGGCTGATTAATCCCAAAAACGGTCCTCATTGTTTCAGATCTTCCTGCACCAATCAGACCAAATAAGCCTACTATTTCTTTTTCATTGACCTCAAAGCTAATATTTTCAAATTCATTTTTTCTACTGATATTTTTGATTTTAAGAATATTTTTCCCAACCTCAGTCCCTTTATCAGGATAAGCCTGGTCAAGTTCTCTCCCAACCATCATTCTAACAATATCATCAGGATCAACATCATCGATTTTGCCACCGCCAACATGAATACCATCTCTTAAAACTGTATAACTATCACAGATCTGAAAAATTTCTTTAAGTCGGTGACTAATAAAAAAGATTGCAATACCTTCCTTTTTTAGTCTCATTAAATTATCAAACAAAATCTGGGATTCAGTCTCTGTTAAAGAAGATGTCGGCTCATCTAAAATTAATATTTTAGCATTAATTGATAATGCTTTTGCTATTTCAACCATCTGCTGTTCTGAAATTCCCAGTTCCCCCAGTGGCTTTTTAACATCAATCTCCAGATTTAATCTGTCCAGTACTTTTTCCGCTTCCAGACGCATCTGCCTAAAATTAACCATTCCACCCCGTCTTTTTTCAGGTACTCTTCCCATAAATATATTCTCTGCCACGCTAACTTCCGGACAGAGACTTAATTCCTGGTGAACAATACTGATACCTTTTTCCTGAGCTGTACGGGGATTTAAATCACTCAATTTTTGACCTTCAAAAACTATTTCACCTGAATCAGGCTGTAAAATACCGGTCATAATATTCATCAATGTTGATTTTCCGGCACCGTTTTCTCCGCAAACTGCCTGAATTTCTCCTGCTTCAATTTTAATATCTACATCTTTTAAAGCCTGAGTACCATAAAATGATTTACTTATTCCCTGCATTTCTAAAAGTTTGCTCATTTAATTTTAACTACCTCCTTTTTAACTCTTTACATGAGTCTCTAACTACCAATTCGGGATTATATAAAAATCTGGGTTTTTCAACCCCGATTTCCAGCATATTAAACAATAAACGGGCAGCATGTCTTCCCAGTTCCGCCTTCGGATGTCTGACTGATGTTAATTTAATATTAGTTGCCGTTGCTAAAATTGAATCATCAAAAGATACAATTGAAATATCATCCGGTACATTTAAACCATTATCCAGTATTGCCCTGATTATATCAACTGCAATTTCATCATTATAGCAGACAACCGCTGTCGGTCTATTTTCATGAGACAGCATCTTATCCATCCAGTGATAGGGATAAGAAGAAATTTGACTTGTTATGTAGGACCCAATCTCTGCTGACTCTGAATCAATTCCATAATCACTTAATGCTTTTTTGAATCCTTTAAGTCGAAAAACCCCCTGCAGATCATCTTCCTTAAAAATACCGGCAATATTAGTATGTCCAAGCTGTAGTAAATACTGAGCTGCCTTATATCCGCCTCTATAATCATTTACTATAGCATAAGAGGGATCAAGGTCTCTGTAATAAGCATTTAGCATTACAAAAGGAATATCTTTAGCTTTAAGTTCTCTATATAAATCCATATTATGAGTGTCTACTGCACTTTTAGTAGGCTCAATAATTAAACCATCAACTTGATTGTCTATAATTTTTTTTAAATGTTTTCTTTCTTTATTCGGATCATTATCTGTATTAGCCAGATTCAGGGTATAGTGTTTTGAACTCACTACTTCTTCAATCCCGGAAATAATATTTGGAAAGATATAATTCGACAGGTAAGTGGTGATAACAGCAATTCTTTTTTCTTGAACTTTAGTTTCAGGATTTTTATAAAAAGTACCTTTTCCCCGATGTCTGCTTACAATACCCTGCTTTTCCAGCTGGTCTAAAGCTCTACGAACAGTGTCTCTGCTAAAATTGAATTTCTCAGCCATTTTTGATTCTGAGGGTAACAATTCACCATCATTTAAATCATTCTCATTA
>JAXKWB010000164.1:0-5649 GCA_036172385.1 Halanaerobiales bacterium
CGAATTAGAAGAAGATAAAAAGGCAATTGCTGATGGTCTTATTGAGGAACTGGCATTCATCAGAATATCATTAGTTGAGATTAAAGATGATTTAATTGAAAATGGATTTGTGGATATTATGCCTCAAGGTGACTATGAGATTCGTAGAGAAGATCCAGCATCTAAAAGTTATATTAAGCTACTCCAAAAGTATAAAGACATTACAAAAGATTTAGTAAAAATGTTGCCGAAAGATGAAGATATAGATGACACTAAATTAAGTGTTATGGAAAAGTTTGCTAACAGCAGACCAGATTAAGGAGGGTTAAAAATGGCTATAAAAGGAATCACAGTTAAGGTTGGAGCAGACACCAAAGGACTTAATAAAGCCCTGAAGGATGTTAGAAAAGAATCGAGAAATATCGGTCGAGAATTATACAAAGTTAATCGCGCATTGAAATTTAGCCCTGATTCAACAGAATTATTAAGCCAGAAGCAGGATTTATTAAGAAAGAGGATAGAATCCACCAGAAATGAGCTTGAAACTCTAAAAAAAGCTCAAGACGAGGTGGAGAAGAAGTTTAAAAAGGGCGAAATAGACGATAAGCAGTACCGAGAATTTAAAAGAGATATAGTCCAGGCTGAAAGTAAGCTAGATACTTTTAATAGACAGCTTGAGGACACTCAGAAGCAAGCTAAAAAAGCCAAAATCAACATGGAAGGCTTGAAAGATGCTGGCAGAACTTTAGGCAGAGCAATGACTGGGCTTGCTGCAGGTTTAACCACAGCAGGAATTGCAGCTGGTGCTTTAATTAAAGATACTAAAGAATATGCAAGGCAGGTAAGAAATTCAGCCGATGCAGCTGATGTTGGTGTCGAAAGTTATCAAAATTTATCATATGCACTTGATCAGGTAGGAATAGATGCAGACGAAGTCCAGGAGCTTTTGGTGGAAGTCAATCGAATTATTGGCGAAGCCAGGGGCGGCGACGAAGGAATGAAAGAACGGCTCGAAAGATTAGGAATAAGCATTGAAAATCTTGATAATTTAGATGCTTATGATGTATTTATTAAAATGACTGACGGCCTTTCAGAAATGGAATCTCAAGCTGATAAGACAGCAATATCAGGGGAATTACTGGGAGAAGACTTATCAAGAAAGCTGCTGCCTGCTCTAAACAACAATGAAGAAGCTATTATTGATTTAGTAAAAGAAGCAGAAGACCTTGACATTGCTTTAGATAAGCAGCAGGTCAGAGAGTGGGAACAGTTTGACGATACCATTCGAGAGGTAACAGGCAAATTTAATGGAATGAAAAGAGATTTAGCAACAGATTTCTTACCGTTTATGCAAAATCAATTACTTCCATTTCTTCAAGATGATTTAGCTCCAGCCCTGGATTCTATTTCAGCTAACCTAAGAACGGCTTTTGGAATGGATTTTGGCTGGGATACTGACGGCAGCACTTTAGACAGTATTCTCGGAATAGAATCGACAGAGGAGGCCAAAAGCAGGCTTGAGGAAGCTAAAGAAATTAGAAAAGAAGCTCTAAAAACTTTAAGTGAAGATTACGGCGTTGAGGATATTAACGATCCGAAAATGCAGTGGTCTTTTAGTGATTCGCAAGATATGAATGATATGATCGTCAAAGTAAAGAGGCAAAATGATATTATTTCAGCCCTGCAAAATCAGATTGAAATATTAGAGGAAGAAGAAAAAGAGGTTGTTTCTGGAGGTTCTGGAGGAAGTGGAGGCTCTGGTGGTTCAGGTGGCTTAGACGAGCCAGATGGACCGACACCAAAAGAATTGGCTCAAAGAATAATGGATTTAGGTTATGAAGAATCTATTTTAGAAATGGAAGGTATGGCCAAAGAATTAATGCAGCTGGAGCTTGACAGGCGGAAAGCACTCAGAGGGGTTACAAGTGAAGTTTTAAAAGATGCTATTAATTCAAAATTTGATGCTGAAGAAGATGCTATTGCTGCTGAATATAGCAAGCAGGCTATGGAAGACAAAGCCGATGAAATGGAAAATAAGTTTGAACTTGAAGAAATATCTCTTGATCAGTATCGAGTTTATTTAGAAAAAAGACTTGAAGAATATAAAAAGTATTCTAATGAATGGATGAGAACCAAGCAAAAATTAATGGATTTAAACAATCCTGAAAGCGACTCTGATAGTGGAGAAGACGGCGAAGAAACCGAAAATCCACTAAAAGAAATTAAAGATCAGTATAACGAAGATATTTACGAGATGCTTGAGAAAAATGAGGTCTATGGTGAAAGTTTTGACTTAGTTAATGAAAAAGCCAAGATATTAGAAGGCACCATAAATCAGCTTATTTCAGCAGGCCAGACCGATTCAGATTTTTTTCAGAAGTTGGTCAATGCTTATAATCAGTTAACCAGTGGCGGCGAAAAAGAAGCAGCTACAGAATCTTTAAATTGGATAACTCAAGCATTTAACGATCTAGGTTATGCAATGGAAGAATCTAATGAATGCTGGAAAGAAATGACTTCTAATTTCAAAGAGGGTCTGACAGATTCAATAATTAATTACCCTGAAATGAAAGGCGAAATAGATGCAGTAGAGGAAGACCTGGAGAAATTAAAGCAAGAGAAAAAAGAGGCCCTGGAGGGTGTCGAAAATGAGGACACCAGGCGTGAAATTGAGGCTGAATATAATTTAGATATTAGAGATGCAGAAAAAGAATTGCAAAATTTAAATGAAAAAGCCGATAATATGTTTACTAATTTATTTGATAATTTAGCAGATCAGATAAGTAAAACTGTTATTGGAAAAGGTGTCGATATGTTTGTCAATTGGGCTTTTGCTGGATTGGGAGTTCCAACATTTCATGAAGGAGGTTTTGTTTCTCCAGAACACAAAATAGTTGAGGCTTATAAATTCCACACAGGAGGCACAGTTGGAGCAAATGGCCTTAAAAGCGATGAAGTGCCTGCGGTGTTGCAAGAGGGCGAATATGTAATGAGTAGAGATCAGGTGAAATCAGCAGGCCAAGCTGGTGGAATGGTAACACATAACACATTTAATATAAATGCAGTTGATGCAAAATCATTTGCAGATATGGTCAACAGAAATCCAGAAGTAATTATCGGGGCTGCTACTAGAGATATAATGAGAAATGGAAACTTGAGAAAAGCAATTAAAAAATCATAAAAAAGGAGCAATAAAAATAATGAAACTAAAAAAAGATTTTCACAAATTGGGATTGACTGACCTTGCATATTTCGGCTTATATAAAGATTATACGGATTCAGCAGTTAAAGTAATAAATGACCAGACTGACAGAGGGGCTGCAGCTGAATTTGTTGAAACTACTAAAAAAGTCAATAGCAAGCTAAAAGATTATTTTGTTAATACTCAGCACTTGAAAGCAGTCAAGAATGATAAAGAAACCGATGAGAAGACTGGTTTAATGCAGGCTGATTATTTCAAAAATGATTACGGACCACTCAGTATAATCGGCACTAGATTTAAGAAACCTGGACCCGAAGCAGTCGGAGATAATTTTAAAAACTGGTATTTTCAGATGTTTATTGCTTTTGATGATCTTCCAAAACTTAATGAGAGTTTAGAAAATTTCATTGATGATTATGAAAAATGTTTCGCTTATGCTGAAATTAAAGACCTTCATATTATTGGAGGTATAGTCTTAAATCAAGTTATTGTTAGTCGTGAAATGATTGAAGAATGGTCAAAAGAGAGAATCAATGTCGAGCCCTGGGGATTTAATCAAAAAGGAAAAATGACATCTTATACAGACTTTTTGGTCGATAGCGTTGTTAAATTCAAAGAGCTTGCAAGAGAGGCAGAACAGGCCAAAGAACAAGGTTTCAATGAGAAAAAACTGTTTAAGACTAAAGAAAAAGGTCAGAAAATATTAGATAATTTATTTAACGGTCAGGTTAGTTTATCAAATATAAATAATAAGGATGATAAAAATGACGAAAAATAAAAAAGTAGAAGAACAACACGAACTGCCATACTGGGAAAAAGAGGATCCTTTGAGAATTAGACGGGGTAAATTTCAGCTTGATTATTATGATCAGGCAGGAAGACTCAATTTGAAAATGACTAAAATTGACGAAAAAGGTAAAATTAAAACTTTGAAAGGTGTTTATCTCAGTAAAAATATTTTACAGGAAAATTTCAAGCAGCTGGAAACATTAAAAACAGTATTCGATGAATGGTACCAGGGGGCCAAAGAACTGCAAGAGGCCGAGAACGCTTAAAATCAAAGGTTTAGCAGGGTGCTGCAATATGCACTCTGTTAGCCCTCTTTTACTAAATTGGAGGGGATTTCGTGCGAGAATCAGAGTTTGAGTATTTACTTAAGATATACTTTTCGGGGAAGATAAAAGGTAAGCTAAACTACTTAAAAGAAAAATACGAAAAGCAGTTTGATGATGACTATTATTGCACTTTAGGTAGTCCGATACTGGATAGAGTCGGGAAGAATTTAACCAATAAAATAAGTGATCCGACAGGTGGGAAAGCCACCAGATTAGCTGATATTAAGTTATTGCAACAGCGAAATTATGAATATTATTTAAAATTTTATCAGATTATGACTGAATATATTAAAAAGTTGGATAGATTTTTGGTTGATAATATGAAAATATATTTAGGTTTAATTGACAGCCCATTATTTAAAGACGAGGAAAAAGAGATTCTGCAGCACTTTGAGAAAATCAAGTATATATTTTTTAAAGAAAGAATTTTGGAAAAGGAAAAGAAAGTTGATCCTTATCAAGAGTTTTTTGAGAAAGAGAAACAAGAGCCTGCTGCAGATGAAAATAATCGACTGAGCTTAGAAGAAGCACAGCAGCGGGTTTTGATGTATAGATAGCTTTAGTAAAAAATTTAACTAAAGGTTGGTACTAAATTCACACCGACCTTATTTGGGGCGACGAAATTCGTCGGTCCGAAAACTTTTCTACATTTTTGGGGCGAAGTCCTAAAATAGGAGGACAGAGAATTAAAAAGCTGATGAAATACCCAGTCAGCAGAAAACTTTTGACGATCTGAAGGGGCAATATTATGCAATCAACCAAGTTACTTAGGAAAATCAAAGATTTAAAGAATAAAAAAGCTAAACTGGACCGAGCAGGTGAAACTGACCGGGAATTATTAATAAGATTGATGATCTACAAAGAATGCAAAAATAGTTTGAATAATAAGCAAAAGAGAATCCTGGAGCTTTATTTTGAGTCTGGATATACTCAGACAGAGGTCGCAGACATTATAGGCAAAAGTGCTTCTACTGTTGGAAATTATGTTAAAGCTATCAGAGAACAATTTTCATATTTAATTGACAATGAACAGCTGCCGGTAACATTTTAGAAAATAAAAAAGTGCTGTTAGAGAATTAACTCTTGCAGCACTTAATAATTATCCAGTATGTAGTTAATACGATTATTTTTTGATCCACTCTATCTTATAACCGAGAGCAGCAGCTATTTTCTCAGCTTCATTATATCTTAATGACCCTCTGGAAAGTTTATTGCTTAAATTTTGAATAGTGTCTTCAGCATTAAACTTATTATTATACTTTTCGACAAGCTCAGTCATGGTTAAATCTTCTTCAATTAATATTTTTTTAATTACTTTTTTAGCTGACATCTTATATCACCTCAGCTATATTA
>JAXKWB010000165.1:0-5230 GCA_036172385.1 Halanaerobiales bacterium
AATCTGTTCAATAAAAGCAAAGGGGGGATCTTTAAAAAATTTTTAATTTACTTAATATTTTATGATCAATCAAAATTATTAGGAGGAGTAAAATGAAGAAAAAATTAACTGTATTATTTTTAATGGTTTTAATGGTGGCTGGATTTACTACAATGACTTTTGCCCAGAAGGAGACAACAATTACAGTCTGGTGCTGGGATCCTAACTTTAATATTTATGCTATGGAAGAAGCAGCAGATATTTATAAAGAAATTAATCCAGATGTAAATATCGAAATTAAAGAGGTGGCCTGGGAGGATCTTCAAACTCAGTTAAGTACTTCATTAAGTGCAAATCAGACAGACAGTTTACCTGATATTATTTTAATGCAGGATAATGCTCTGGCAAAGAATGTAAATAGTTTTCCAAATGCTTTTTATGATTTATCAGATAGCGGCATAAATTTTGATAACTTTGCTAACTTTAAAGTTGAACTAACTAAAGTAGATGGTAAAAATTATGCAGTACCTTTTGATAATGGAGCAGCAATTAATGCGATGAGAGTTGATGTTTTAGAAGAAGCAGGTTACACTATTGAAGATTTTACAAATATCAGTTGGGAAGAGTTTATCGAAAAAGGTGCCGATGTTAAAGAAAAAACTGGAAAACCATTACTTTCAGCTATAGCTGGACAATCTGACTTACTGATGATTATGATGCAGAGTACCGGCAACTGGTTCTTTGATCAGAATGGAGAGGCAAATATTGCTGATAATGAGCCTTTAAAAGAAATTATTCGAGTTTATCAAGAATTGTTAGAAAAAGAAATTTTAGTTCAAATCAATGACTGGAATCAGTATATTAGTTCTTTTCAGAGTGGTACAGTTGCTGGGACTATGAACGGAGCCTGGATTATTGGTTCTATTGTCCCTGTAGAAGAACAGGCAGGTAACTGGAGAATTACTAACCTACCAAGGCTTGCAAATGTTGAAGGAGCAACTAATTACAGTAATCAGGGTGGATCCAGCTGGATGGTAATGGCTAATTCTGAACACCCAGAAATTGCTGCAGATTTCTTGAATCAGACATTTGCCGGCAGCAAAGAATTATATGAGACAATACTTCCTTCCTCTGGCGCTATAGCTACTTATTTACCTGCAGGTGACAGTGAAGTATATAATATGCCGCATCCATTCTTTGGCGGCCAGAAGATTTATAAAGAAATAATCGATTACGCTGCTAAAGTACCGGAAGTTGATTATGGAATTTATAATTATGAAGCAAGAGATACTATCAGCACTGCAATTACTCAAATAATGTCCGGACAGGATATTCAGAGTGCCTTAGATGAAGCGCAGTCTACTCTAGAATTCCAGATGTGGTAAAATTTAATTAAAATATATGGGGGGAGGTTTACCTTCTCCCCATATAATTAAAGGAGGTCAGTATGCTAAAATCAACTATTGAAAAATTTAAGGCCTATAAACGAGGCTTTTCAATTAATAAAAAACACAAAATTATCGGCTGGTTTTTTGTTATTCCTGGGGCTTTAATGATTTTTTCATTTTATTTTTATCCAATTATTAGAGCTTTCCTGCTTTCTTTACAGGGTGGAGTTGGCAATAATTTAAGATTTGCTGGAGCTGCTAATTACAAACGTCTATTAGTAGATCCACTTTTTAAAAAATCACTGTTTAATGTATTTGTTTATTTAATTTTGCAGGTACCAATAATGCTAAGTCTGGCTTTAATTTTAGCCGGAATTTTAAATGATAAAACTTTAAGATTTAGATCTTTTTTTAGAACAGCAATTTTTGTTCCCTGTGCAACCTCACTTGTCTCCTATGCCATTATTTTTCGTTCTATGTTTGCACTGGATGGTTTTGTTAACACTATTTTGATGAATATGAATCTCCTGGGAGAACCAATAAACTGGCTTGGTGGTCCCTGGACTGCAAGATTGTTAATTGTAATTGGCTTGACCTGGCGCTGGACCGGTTATAATATGATATTTTATCTGGCAGGCTTACAGAACATTGATCCTGCAATTTATGAGGCAGCAAAAATAGATGGGGCCAGTGCTTTTGATCGGCTGACTAAAATTACAATTCCGATGCTGAAACCAATTATTTTGCTGACAACAATTATGTCTACTAATGGTACCTTACAGATTTTTGATGAGACAAAGAATTTAACAAATGGTGGACCTGCAAATGCAACCCTTTCAGTTTCCCAGTATATTTATCGATTATCATTTGAATATGTACCTCGATTTGGCTATGCTGCAGCAGTTGCATTTATAGTCTTTATTATTGTAGCAATTTTATCTTTTATGCAGCTTAAGGTTGGTGATGAAAGATGAATAAACGAAAATTATTTAGAGCTAGTAAATACGGGTTTTTAATTTTTATTTCTTTTTGCTCATTATTTCCGTTATTCTGGATGTTTGTGGCGGCAACAAATACTAGTGTCGATGTTCTTGGTGGTACTTTAATTCCGGGCTTTAATTTAATAAAAAACTTTAAAGTTTTAACAGCAAATACAAATTTTTATCAGGCAATGTGGAACTCATTTAAATATGCTGCAGTAACTACTCTGGCCAGCTTGCTGGTTTCATCTTTAGCTGGTTATGGTTTTGAAATTTATCATGATCGAGGCAAAGATATGTTAATGAAAGTTTTACTGCTTTCATTAATGGTTCCCTTTGCGGTAATCATGGTTCCTCTGTATATGCTTTTTGGCAGTTTAGGACTTTTAAATACAACTGCAGGTTTTGCGCTGCCTACAGTTTCGACAGCGTTTTTAATTTTTCTTTTCAGACAGAGCAGCCGCAATTTTCCCCATGAAGTTATTGAGGCTTCTAGGCTGGATGGTCTGACTGAAATTGGGATTTTCTTTAGAATGTTTATTCCCATAATGCGTTCTACCTATGCAGCTGCAGCTGTAATTACTTTTATGAATGCCTGGAATAATTATCTCTGGCCCTTAATAATTATGCAGAAAGATAGTGCCAAGACGATGCCACTTTTAATTTCAAATTTGACAGCAGGCTATACAATTGATTATGGAGTTTTAATGCTGGCTGTTGGAATCAGTATTTTACCAACTCTAATTTTATTTTTAGCTCTGCAGAAAAACTTTGCTGAAGGAGTTACAGGTTCAGCAAAATAATGATACACTAATATATAATATTTACGTAAATTATTAAAACTTCAAGCTAGTAATTACTAGCTTTTTTAATGAGAGGAAGAAAAGAATGAGAAAATATGATTTATTTAATGGTAAAATTAATAAAATGCTGCATGGTGCAGATTATAATCCAGATCAGTGGCTGCACCGGCCGGATATTTTAGAAAAAGATATTGAATTAATGAAAAAAGCAAACTGTAATGTGATGAGCCTGGGGATTTTTTCCTGGTCTACCCTTGAGCCGGAGGAGGGTCAATTTCAATTTGAATGGCTTGATCAGATAATTGATAATTTATATCAAAATGGGATAAATGTTATCCTGGCTACTCCAAGTGGAGCCAGACCGGATTGGCTGGCAGCAAAATATCCAGAAGTATTGAGGGTTAATGCTGATCGCAGCCATAACCTATTTGGAGAAAGACACAATCACTGTTATACATCTCCAGTTTATCGAAAAAAAATTAAAATTATTAATCGTAAACTTGCGGAAAGATATGGTGAGCATCCGGCAGTAATAATGTGGCATGTTTCCAATGAATATGGAGGAGATTGTCACTGTGAACTCTGCCAGCAGGACTTTAGAAAATGGTTAAAGCATAAATATGGCAGTCTGGAAAATTTAAATCGATCCTGGTGGAGTTCTTTCTGGAGTCATACTTATACTGACTGGGAGAATATTGAATCACCTGCACCTCAGGGTATGCAGTCGGTTCACGGACTGGCACTGGACTGGAAGCGTTTTTCTTCTGATCAGACAATAGAGTTTTATAAAAATGAAATTGAACCTTTAAGAGAAATATCACCTGAAATCCCGATCACTACGAATTTTATGTATAAATACATAGGTCTAAATTACTGGAAATTTGCTCAGGAAGTGGATGTTATTTCCTGGGATAGTTATCCCAGCTGGCACAGTGATTATGAAACTGATATTGATCGAGCAGTTGATACTGCTTTTATGCACGATATGTTTAGATCTCTTAAGGAGGGCAAGCCTTTTTTATTGATGGAAAGCACCCCAAGTAAAACCAACTGGCAGCCGGTTGCAAAACTTAAGCGACCAGGGATGCATAAATTATCCTCACTGCAGGCGGTAGCTCATGGTTCGGATTCTGTGCAGTATTTTCAGTGGCGAAAAAGTCGTGGGGGAGTAGAAAAATTTCACGGTTCTGTGGTAGATCATGCTGGCCACGAAAATACAAGGGTTTTTAAAGATGTATCTGAGCTTGGTGCTGAACTGCAAAAACTTACTTCAATAACTGGAACATCTGTCAAAGCAGAGGTTGCAGTAGTCTTTGATCAGGAAAATCGCTGGGCAATTAATGAAGCTTCAGGACCCCGGCAGGAAAAGAAGGATTATTTAAAGACCTGTCTGAGCCACTATAAGAATTTCTGGCAGCAGGGAATTCCAGTTGATATAATTAATCAGGAAAAGGATTTTTCTAAGTATAAATTGCTCATAGCACCAATGCTTTATCTTCTTAAAGAAGATACTGCAGCCAGATTGAAAAAATTTGTAAAAAATGGAGGAACTGTGGTTTCTACTTACTGGACAGGAATAGTAAATAAAAATGACCTCTGTTTTTTAGGTGGATTCCCGGGTCCTTTAAGAGATTTATTTGCTATCTGGTCAGAAGAATTGGATGCACTCTATGATCAGGACAGCAATCAGATAGTGATTAAAGATAATTCAGAATTAAAAACAGGTCAAGAGTATGAAGCTAAAACATTCTGTGATTTAATTCAGCTTGAGGGAGCAGAAGTACTGGCTGAATATAAGAGTGATTTTTATGCCGGGCGTCCTGCATTAACAGTTAATAATTATGGAAAAGGAAAAGCTTATTATATTGCCTCTCGTAATGAAGAGCAGTTTTTAAAAGACTTTTATTACAGTTTGGTTGCAAAGCTTAATTTAAGCAAAACTATTGTTTCTCAGCTGCCAGAGGGAGTAACAGCACAAAAAAGATCTGATAAAAATTACGATTATATTTTTCTGATGAATTTCAGTCAAGATGAGAAGAAAATAGATCTGACAGAGGAATTAATGGAGTTTGTTAGTGGA
>JAXKWB010000166.1:0-7434 GCA_036172385.1 Halanaerobiales bacterium
CCGCCACAATGCTGTCAAACTCACTTTTAGCAGCCAGATTATTAATTAAGACTGGCTCAGAAATTATTTCCTTTATTGTCATTCTGGGATTTAGAGAGGAATAAGGATCCTGAAAAACTGTCTGTATATATTTTCTAATATCTCTTAATTCTTTTTTATTCATTGCTGCCAGATTAGATTTTTTTTGAGTTTTACTATTAATAAAGTTAACTTCTCCTGCAGTTGGATCCAGGGCCCGCAAAATTGAACGGGCGGTTGTGCTTTTCCCACAGCCAGACTCTCCTACCAATCCAAAAACTTCTCCCTTTTTAATTGAAAATGTTAAATTATCAACCGCCTTAACATATCCTTCTACTTTATTAAAAAATCCGGCTGTAATCGGGAAATATTTCTTTAAATTTTTGACCTCTAATAATATTTCGTTTTGATTATTCATTATTTCTCACCTCTTCAGCAAAAAAGCAGCTCACACGATGTTCATTATCTATTTCTCTTAATTCTGGCTGCTCTAAATCACATTTACCCTGTTTAAACATCGAACAGCGGGGATGAAAACTGCAGCCGGAAGGTATATTGTATAAATCAGGCACTGAGCCCTCAATAGTTGCCAGCTTCTTTTTTTTCTTAGCTTCAATTTTGGGTATAGATTTTAATAGTGACTTTGTATATGGATGTGATGGAGTTTTAAATAATTTTTTGACCGGGGCCTGTTCCACTACTTTTCCCAGATACATAACTGAAACAAAATCTGCCATCTCTGCTATTACTCCCAGATCATGAGTAATAATCATAATTGACATATTAAATTCCTGCTGTAAGTCCATCATCAGCTTTAAAATCTGGGCCTGAATAGTTACATCAAGAGCGGTTGTAGGCTCATCAGCAATTAAAAGTCTGGGATTACAGGATAAAGCCATAGCAATCATAGCTCTCTGTCTCATACCACCACTTAATTGATGTGGATACTCATCCACCCGCTGTTCGGGTTTTGAAATACCCACTTTTTTCAGCAGCTCTATAGTTTGCTGACGGGCCTCTTTTTTATCTACCTCTTGATGTAAAAGTATTGTTTCCATAATCTGATTACCAACTGTATAAACCGGGCTAAAAGCAGTCATCGGTTCCTGAAAAATCATTGCAATATCTTTACCACGGATACTGCGTAGTTTCTTTGATTTTTTGGGATAAGCTGCCAGATCGATGGGCTCCTGTTCAGATCCATCTTTATAAAAAAGAATTTTTCCCCTGGTTATTTTGCCTGCGGAGACCAGAATCCTCATTATTGAACGAGCTGTTACACTTTTACCACAGCCACTTTCTCCAACTATTCCATGAATTTTTCCCCGTTCTATTTTAAAATTAACTCCATCAACAGCCTTAACTATTCCAAAGTCTGAATTAAAATATGTTCTTAAATCTTCAACCTCAAGTAAATTATCCTTCATATCCATTACCTCCCAGTACTATATGGATCTGCAGCATCTCTTAAACCATCTCCCACAAAATTAAATGCTAAAACTGTAACAATCACTGCTACACCCGGAGTTAATAACCAGGGAGCTAAAGCTACAGTTTTGATACTCTGGGCTGTCTGTAATAAAACACCCCAGCTAATCACAGGCGGTCTTAATCCAATTCCCAGAAAACTTAAGGAAGTTTCGGAAATAATCATCTGGGGAATATTTAAAGTAAGAGATGCAATAATATGGCTTAAAAATGCAGGAACCATGTGTTTTATAATCAGTCTGCTTTCGGAAGCCCCTGATAGTCGGGCCAGCACTACAAAATCCTCATTTTTTAAGGACAGAAACTTACTTCTTACTATTCTTGCCAGTCCAGTCCAGGCAATCAGTGCTAAAATAGCAACAATACCCGCATATACTTTTAGAGGGGACCAGCTGGAAGGCAAAGCTGCACTCAAACCCATCCAGAGCGGTATTTTAGGAATACTCCGGATTAATTCAATTATTCTCTGAATAATATTATCAACTATACCACCATACAGACCGGCAATTCCTCCCAGAGTTATGCCTAAAAAGAAGCTGATAATTACCCCGATAAAGCCAATTGATGTAGAAATTCTACCTCCATACAGGATTCGAGAAAATACATCTCTACCCATTGAATCTGTTCCTAGTAAATGTAAATATCCATCTTTAGTACCAAAAAAATGAATATTTGTTTCGAATAAACCAAGTAATTTATACTCATAACCTTCAACAAAAAAATAAATAGGGAATTTCTTGCTTTTATCAATCTCATAAATTCTTCTTAAGGTTTCCATATCCCGTGAACCCTGATAACCATAGACAAAAGGACGAAAATTAAAACCTTCCTCGTCAAAAAACCTTATTCTCTGTGGTGGTTGATATGTCCGCATTTGGCTGTATTCCTGAGGATCCATGGGCGAAAAAAATCCACAAAAAATCGAGACAATATAAATTGCAATCAACACCCCAGCTGCAGTCATTGCCAGCTTATGCTTTTTGAAGTTCATCCAGATAAGCTGACTGTGTGATGCACTATAAATATCAATATTTTTTTTATTCTTACTCAAGATAACTGCCCTCCTAATTGTAGCTTATTCTTGGATCAACCCAGGCTAATAATATATCAGAAATCAGTGTCCCGACAACTGTTAAAACACTTAATAATAAAATAAAACTTCCTGCTAAAAACATATCCTGATTCTGCAGAGCTCGCAGTAATACCGGTCCCGCAGTTGGCAGACTCAAAACTACCGACGTAATAGTAGCACTGGATATCAGTTTAGGTAATGTCCAGCCAACTGTAGCCACAAATGGAATTAAAGCAATTCTAACAGGATATTTAAAGATTAGTTTTAATTCTGAAAGACCTTTAGCTCGGGCAGTAGCAACATATGGTTTTCCCAGTTCATCCAGCAGATTAGCTCTAAAAATTCTGATCAGACCGGCAGTTCCTGCAGTTCCAGTAATAATAACGGGAATCCATAAATGTTTTATTAAATCTATTACTCTCCCAATACTCCAGGGTGCACTTAAATATTCAGGTGAAAAAAGGCCTCCCACATTCTGCCCAAAATAAGCGTAAGCTATCCACATCAAAATTAAAGCCAGCATAAAATTGGGTGTTGCCAGACCAATAAAGCCAAAGAAAGTAACTATGTAATCTCCAATAGAATACTGATGAGTTGCCGAATAAAGTCCAATTAAAAATCCAACAATCCAGACAAAAATAGTTGTACTTAAAGTTAAAACAAGTGTTAAAGCCAGCCTTTCTCCAATTACTTCACTTACCGGCTGCTGCCAGTCAAAGGAAAAACCAAAATCACCTGTCAGCACACCTTTCATCCACTTTAAATACTGAACATAAACTGGCTGGTCCAGTCCATACCGATTTCTTAACTGTTCAGCCTGCTCAGGACCCACCATTTCTCCCATCTGCTGTAATCTGGCAATATAGGAACTGATAAAGTCTCCGGGCGGCAGCTGAATAATCGCAAAAGAAATTATGGAAATTAAGATTAATAGTGGTATGATATTGATCATTCTTTTGATAATAAATTTAGCCATTATTTAGTGATAAATCCAGTTTAAGATTTATCATCTTCCCCCTTCCAAATAATCTTATTTTAATTGCAAAATATTCAGTAATTTTTTATCTGCTCGTTTTCCATCATCATAACTTAAGGTTAAAACTTTGTGTTTACCTTCAGGAAAACACTTCATTATTTTTTGCAATAATTTCCACCTCCTTTTTTTAATTTTAAATAAATTTTCGCTTCAAAAAAGTTTAAGCCAGTGCTTCCCAATCAGCAGGCGCAAGATAGATATTAACTTTTCCTTCCCGATCTGAATTAAAAACTACATTTTGATCATCCGGGGTAAATACTGGATGAGGATGCGAAATCTGACTCTCCCAGGAATTGTCATGGCGGCAGAGAAGCTTCATTTTTGCCTGACCGGCTTCATATTTTATCAAAGACATAAACTGGTCAGCTGCTTTAAAATCAGGACTGAGATAAGCTCCATCCCCAACCCCATGCTGTTCGTCAGAACTTACCTGAACATGCATTGGCTTAGCTCCGGGATAAAAAAACTTTTCTTTACAGCTGCCATCAGGCTGAATAAATAGATCTGCATTTTTCCAGTCTTCTTCCAGCTGAGATCGTTTTCCGTATTGAGCCATAACTCTCCCCCCAGCAGTAAAAATTTCATGACCTGCTCTTTCAAAATGTTTCTGCTGTTCAAAAAGTGGCTGCACCTGATGAGTGGCTGCATTGACAACCCAGAGACGCTGCACCAGATGCCAGGGACCTTCATGACAGAAAACGATAATATCACTATCCACCGGAGAGGTAATCACATGCGAAATCCAGTTTCTTTCTCCCCAGATGGCCCGGGCTGATTTTTCTTCTGTATCAACTCTCATTACCACACTGGTCGGATGCTGGTAAAATGTCTCCTCCATTCCAGAATAAATTTTACCGGAAACTGTACTCAAATTTAATTTTTCCGAATAAGAAAAATCAAGATATTTACCATCAGAACTCAACGAAAGTATTGAAGGCTGAAAACCATCAGGTACCTGATATATTGTTTCTGTCTTCAAATTAGAAAGATCAACCGCTTTTAGGCTTCTATCCTGCCAGTAATAAGCTTTCATTTTTTCGCCATCCAGACAGGCAGTCAGGGGACTTAGATCACTTTCTTCAGTTAATTGGACCATTTTCCCGGTCTTCACTTCGAGATTATAGAGCTGCCAGGTTCCAGTTCGATCGGAAGCTGTTAAAAGAAATGCTCCATCCTGCGAAAATAAAGGTTGAGTAAAATAGGGACGCACAGTATTACCCTCTTTATGATTTAAGCGAATAACTTCAACCTCTGTATCTTTGTCTCTAGTTTTACTTAATTTTGAATTATAAACTTTTCCTTGACTCATCTTTCACCTCCTCAGAATACATCAGCCAGCCGAATCAAAAAATAGCACAACTAGCTTTCTTTTATTTTTCAATCCGGCTGAACAACTTACGATTAAGCGCTTAAGCAAACTCCAAAAAATATATTGATTTTGCTAAAGCGCTTAATCAAGTTTTTAAAAATAAAACCAAATAAATCACTTTTGGTTTCTTTGTTTTTATCTTCATTTAATTGTTATTTTTATTATACCTGATTGTTAATCTTTTTGCAAGAGTTATTTTGAAAATAGTATGATTATTTTCAAAAATCCTTTTCTAACTGCTTTAATTCTACTTTAAAAATTTAATTTAAAACTTATCATTTTAAAGCAGGGTTTTTCCAACTAACAGAGAAATAGAAAAATAGAGTTTGTAATTTTTTTATTTATTTTAAAAATTCATAATATTATTACTTTTGGGAGGTAATCAGATTGAACAGCAAGTTTGCTAAAAAATACCGCTATTTAGCCTATTTTTTAATTGCACCATCAATAATAATAGTTACACTCTTTTTGATCTATCCTTCACTGGAGTCACTTTACTTAAGCTTTTTTCGCTCCACCCCCTTTGGCAACAGGGTAATTTATGTTGGATTTGAAAATTTTAAGCGACTTTTGACCTCACCGGCCTACTGGAATAGTTTAACTCGTTCCATTGTTTTTACAGGAATTACAGTTTTTATTTCTATTGCCTCTGCTCTAATTCTGGCCGTGGTCACTAACAAAAAAATTAGGGGAGCAAAGATTTATAAGAGTTTATTGATCTGGCCTTTTGCCTTTTCTTTTGCCTTCTCTGGAATTATCTGGGGGGTTTTAATGCATCCCAATGTAGGTCTTATGTCCTATTATATACAATTAATAACTACTTTTGAATTTAACTGGATTAATAATGGTACAGCAGCTTTCACCCTGATTATTATTGCTTCCAGCTGGCGGATGCTCGGCTATAATTTTATCTTTTTCATTGCCGCTCTGCAGAATGTTTCTCCCACCTTACTGGAAGCTGCCGACATTGATGGCGCCAGTCCTGTAACAAAATTCTGGCGAATTACTTTTCCTTTGATTTCGCCTATTACATTTTTTCTGCTAATTATGAATACTCTGCAGGTCTTCTTTTTGACGTTTGGAGTTGTGGATGTGCTGACTCAGGGCGGACCGGCCCGGGCTACAGATATAGTTACCTATAAATTATTTAGAGATGCTTTTTTAAGTATGAGAACCGGTTATGCCTCGGCTCAGTCAATTATTCTCTTTGTTTTTGTAGCAGTAATTACCATAATTCAGTTTAAATATGCAGGCGAAAAAGTATTCTATCAGTAAAGGGGAGAATTCAGAATGAAGCGCAAAAAGTCGACAACACTTTTTATCCATCTATTTTTAATAATTTCTGTATTTTTAGTTTCTTTTCCAATAATTTATGCTTTTATGGTCAGTACTCTCAATGTAAATGAAGTCTATTCTTCTCCACCAAAATTACAGTTTGGAGACAACATGTTCAATAATTACCGGGAGGCCTGGCAGCGTTCCAATATGGGTAAATTACTCTTTAATAGTGCTTTTATTTCAATTACCACAGCAGTTGGGAAAATTATACTCTCGCTTTCGGCAGCCTTTGCCTTTGTCTATTTTGGAAATTTCCCGGGCAAAAATATTCTCTTTGTGATGATCCTGATTACACATATGCTGCCCCTGCCGATTAGAATTGTTCCCACCTATCAATTAATGGACAATTTAGGCTGGCTGGATACCTATTATGCGCTGACTATTCCATTTTTCGCCAGTGCAACCGGAGTTTTGCTATTTAAACAATTCTATCTGACTGTTCCCGAATCACTGCTGGAAGCCAGCCTGATGGATGGAATTACTCCCCTGCGATTTCTCTGGTCAATTTTAATTCCTCTTTCTAAAAGTAATATAGTGGCTCTGTTTACAATCGAATTCATCTGGGTCTGGAATCAATACCTCTGGCCGCTGGTAACTACCAACAGTGCCCGGGTCCGGGTGGTCCAGATTGGACTAAAAATGCTGATCCCATCTGATGCCCAACCGGAGTGGAATGTAATTATGGCAGCCCTAATTATGGGTGTTATCCCACCATTATTAGTTTATTTGACTCTGCAGAAAAGTCTGGTCGAAGGTTTTGCCATGCAGCAGGATAAATAATTCTAGTTAAAATTGATTTCTATCAAAGGAGGGATCAACTGCAGTAAAGTTAATTAAATAATTTTAAATCGGAGGTGAGACTTAAAAATTCAATCAGGGAAGCTGAATTACAATCTCAGAATTACGCATCTGTTTCAGTTACATTTTTCATCAAAAAAAGGAGGTGTAATCTTCATTTATTAAATTAAGTGAAGAACATTTATGTTAAAAAAATCTATTATTATTTTAACCTTAGTTACTCTTTTTGTTTTTAGTGCCGCTATGGTCTCAGCTCAAACAATTGAACTCGAATTCTGGCATGCAATGAGTGGTGGCCGGACTGCAGCGGTCCAG
>JAXKWB010000167.1:0-6074 GCA_036172385.1 Halanaerobiales bacterium
GGTACCGGGTACTTGGGAATATTTACCATATAAGTAAGTTAACTTTATTAAAAAGTAAATATTCCCAAGTACCCGGTACCATCAACTATCAATTACTTAGCCAATTCTTTTTTTCTTTCAATTAGTTTTTCTTTCTTTTCCCTGTATTCTTTAAGCTTCTGTCTTTCTCCTTCTACTAAATCCTGAGGTGCATTATTAATAAAGCCCTCATTATTTAACTTACCCTCTGCTCTTTTGATCTCAAATTCCATTTCTTCAATTTCTTTTTCCATTCTCTCTATTTCTTTATCAAGATCAATCATTCCCTCAAGCGGCAAGATAACCTCTATTTCTTTAACAATTGAAGTAGAAACTTTATCAGGTCGTTCAAGCTCATCTTCACCAATCTTCAAATCTTTAATTCGGGCCAGATTTTCTATATATTCTCTTCCCTCTTCCAGAATTTTTATCTTTGCTTCCGGGGCTGAAAGAATTGCCTTAATTCTGCGGCCTGGATTAACCTTCATTTCATTTCTGATATTTCTAACTGCTTTAATAACACTCATCACCAGCTCCATTTTTTCTTCAGCTCCAGAGTTCAAGCTACTTTCTTCCTTCTCTGGATACTGAGCTCTCATGATTGTACCTTCAGTTCCGGGCAGCTTCTGCCAGATTTCCTCTGTAATAAAAGGCATTACAGGATGTAATAATCTGAGCAGACTTTCCAGAGTATTAAGTGCATAATATTGAGCAGTCATTTTTGCCAGAGGATCTTGATCCTGATACAATCTGGCCTTTAATAATTCGATATACCAGTCGCAAAATTCATTCCAGATAAAATCATATAGGGCATTTGACATCTCACCAAAATTATATCTTTCCAGAGCAGCATCAATTTCTCCAGCCACAGTATTTAAGCGACTCTGCATCCAATTATCAGCTAGAGTTGGCTTTAAATCATTTTCGTCAACCGAATCCAGATCAAAATCCTCTAAGTTCATCAGCACAAAACGGGAAGCATTCCAGATTTTATTGGCAAAGTTGCGGCTGGCTTCTAGTCTTTCTTCTCTAAAGCGCATATCATTACCGGGCGTATTACCTGTAATTAAAGTAAAGCGCAGGGCATCTGCTCCAAATTGATCAATAATATTTAGAGGATCAATTCCATTCCCCAGGGATTTACTCATCTTTCTCCCCTGAGCATCACGGATCAAACCGTGAATATAGATATCTGAGAAAGGTTTTTCATCCTGAAATTTAAGTCCCATAAAAATCATCCGGGCCACCCAGAAGAAAATAATATCTCTACCAGTTACTAAAACATCAGTTGGATAAAAACTTTCCAAATCATCAGTGTCTTCCGGCCAGCCTAAGGTTGAAAACGGCCAGAGAGCAGAAGAAAACCAGGTATCTAACACATCTTCATCCTGATGCAAATTATTACTCTCACAGCTGGGACAGCTTTCTGGTTTCTCTTTGCTTACTATTACCTCATCACAGTCATCACAATAATAGACCGGAATCCGGTGACCCCACCAGAGCTGTCGAGAAATACACCAGTCGCGAATATTATTCATCCAGTTCATATATACTTTTGAAAAGCGGTCAGGTACAAAATTGATATCACTATCTTCTACAGCTTCAATTGCCGGCTCTGCCAGCGGCTGCATCTTAACAAACCACTGTTTGGAAATTAAAGGTTCAATTACTGTATCACAGCGGTAACATTCTCCAACATTGTGCATGTGATCTTCTATTTTAAGCAGTAAACCTTCTTCTTTAAGATCCTCAATCACCTTTTTACGGGCCTGATAGCGATCCATTCCTACATATTCTTCTCCAGCCGCCTCTGTCATCTTCGCATCTTCATCAATCACAGTTACAATTTCTAAATCATTGCGGCGTCCAATCTCAAAGTCATTTGGGTCATGAGCAGGTGTAACCTTAACCATTCCGGTTCCAAATTCACTATCTACATATTCATCAGCTATTATTTCAATTTCACGATTAACTAAAGGTACAATTACCTTTTCTCCAACCAAATCTTTGTAGCGCTCATCAGAAGGATGAACAGCAATCGCAGTATCTCCAAGCATTGTTTCAGGTCTGGTAGTTGCAATTGTAATATATCCTTCTCTGTCCTTAAATGGATATTTATAGTGATAAAACTTACCTTCAGTTTCCTGATGTTCAACTTCAATATCACTTAAAGTTGTATGACAGCTCGGACACCAGTTAACAATATAATCTCCCTGGTAAATTAAACCTTCTTCGTATAATTTAATAAATACTTCTTCTACTGCATCTGAACAACCTTCATCAAGAGTAAATCTCTCCCGGGACCAGTCACAGGAAGATCCCATTTTTTTCAGCTGGTTGGTGATCCTGGTTCCATATTCTTCCTTCCATTCCCAGGCTTTTTCTAAAAACTCATCTCTTGTTATATCCTCTTTTTCAATACCTTCACTCCGCAGTTTATCTACAACCTTAACCTCAGTTGCAATACTGGCATGATCAGTACCGGGGAGCCATAAGGAACGATAGCCCTGCATTCTCTTCCAGCGCGTTAAAATATCCTGTAAAGTATTGTCCAGAGCATGCCCCATATGCAGCTGACCTGTAATATTTGGGGGAGGCATTACTATACTAAAAGTCCCCTTCTCAGCTTCTCTTTTTTCTCTCGGTGCAAAATAATCGTTTTCCAGCCAGTAATCATACCACTTATCTTCGGTTTTGGCCGGATCATAAGTTTTTTCTAAATTTTCCACATTAATTCCCTCCATTTCACTAACTTCTCATTATAAAACGCGTGGTCAAGTTAGTATTAAGGCATCGAGCCTGTCACTCTAACTTCTCATTATAAAACGCGTGGTCAAGTTAGTATAAATTTTTTTAAAATAAAAAAGCTCTCTCATCCGATTAAGGACGAAAGAGCATTAAATTCGCGGTACCACCTTAGTTCTTCCTGTTATCACAGAAAGCGCTCATTTGTTAACGACTGCTGTGCCGTTACTAATTACTTTCAGATATAAATCTGTTTCATTAGTAAAACTCTGAGGCGACTTCATTTTCCATCACTGCCGGAATCTTACAGCCGCTGGATTCCGTTCTCTTTCAGCTTCGGGGAAATTACTACTTCTCATCTAAGTCTCTAATTATTCAGCTATTATTATAATATCTTATTTGTCACTCCACTGTCAAGAACTTAAATAATTATAAGGATTAAATTAGAATAAACTAAGGTCCTCTCTGAATTTAAAAACTAATTGTCAATCACTTCAACATCTATACCAGCTTCCTCAAACTGAGGTAGAATTTTTTCTTTAGGCCCCACAATGACAGTAAAAAGAATATTTGGATATATATCTTCTGCAAAAATTTTTTGTACTTCCTCAACCTCAAGTCCATTATACTGTTTAATAAAGTTATTTAAATAATTATCTGAGTGATTATAAAATTCCTTTTGATAGACTATTTCATCCAAAACATCTATCTGATGCTGATAGGCTTTTGGAAACACCGCGTTATATAAATTAATATTCTCAAATAGTTCTTCCTTTTTGAAAGGTTCCTTATTATTTTTAATCTTTAACATCTCTTTTTTTACAGCTTTCATTCCAGCCAGTGCTTTTTCTGGCTGCAGGCTTAAATTAATAAAATAGGCTCCACCATAATCATTATAGCGTGTCTGAGCATTAATTCCATATACATAACCTTTATCACTGCGTAGATTTTCCATTAACCTGCTGTTAAAAGAACCGCTACCAAAAATCCTATTTCCCATCATGAAAGGGATTCTTTTCGGATATTTGCTGGTATAAAAATTATAACCCATTCTCATATTGGCCTGAGTGGCATCAGCCTTATTAACAACTATTATTTTCTGATGTATTTCAGAATTAACATCTACATAATTTTTATCTAACTCTTCTTTGTTATTTTCCCAGTTAGAAAAACTTTTTCTCAGCTTTTCTTTTATCTTTTCAACTTCAAAATCTCCGCTGACAGCAATTACAATATCTTCCGGTTCAATAACTTTTTGATAAAAATCATTCACTACTTCTGAATCAACCTGATTTAAAAAATCAAGAATCAAATTATAATTGTAACTATAGCCATAGGGATGGTCCCCGTAAATATTTTTAAAAAAATGCATATTTAAAAGAGCAGAATCATCATAAAACTGCTGTCGATAAAGCTGCTGGTATTCTTTAACAGTTCTCTTAAAATGATTTCCCTCAAATTTAGGCCGCCTTAAAACTTCTGTCAGCAGTGTAATTAGCTCACTACTTTCGGTGTTTAATGAATTTCCACTAATAGAAATTCGATCTGAGCCAGTCCCCAGATTTAAGGATAAGGCATTGAGTTCCTTAAAAACAGAAAGTTCACTTTCCCCATAATTTTCTGTCGCTAAAAGCATAATTTCTGTCATCAAAGAAGTTATACCTGCATTATTACTGCTTTCATTAATTTTGCCTCCATCTATATAGCCTCTGATTTCGAAAATTGGCAGACTTTGGTCCCGGGCTAAGTAAAATTTCATCCCATTATCCAATTCTAAAATCTCATAATCTGGGATCTCAATCCTGGGTTTTTCATTAACTACATCTGCCAGTTCTCTAAAGAAATCAGGACTGAAATTCTTAGGCCCGGCAGAAACACTTAAACTTAGTGTAAGTACTATTATTAGGATATAGAATATAATATTATTAAAGTTTTTCACTGCTGAGCACCACCTTTAATTTTAGGTAAAATATAGCCTCTTGTACGCTGACTCTGTTTAAAATATTTTTGAGCTATTTGAACAACCTTTTCTCTGCTTAAATTATTGATATACTCTATTTTATCTTCAATTAAGTCTGCTCTATTAAAACGTAATTCATTTAATGCATAAGTAGAAGCTGCTGAATTAATGTTTTTTTGAGAAAAAATTAGAGACTTTTGATATTGTTTTTTGACCATTTCAAATTCCTGAGCAGTTATTCCTTCAGCAAAAATCTTCTGCAATTCTCTGTCAAAAGCCTGCTGTGCCTGATCAACCAAGTTCTCATTAGTAGGAATAAAATAAATCAAAGCAAAAGATTTGACCCGCAGTGGAGACATAAAAGCACCACTATCTAAGATGATTCCAGCTTCTTTTTGCAAATTTTCTTTTAAACGGGAACTCTGATTATTCGCCAGAATATCAAGAAAAATTTCCAGAGCAGCTATTTCAAGATTATCAGCCGCTGGAATCCTATAAAGCTGCAGAGCATACGGAATATTTGTATTTAAACGAACCCTATAAGTTTTTTCCTGATTCTGTTCAGGCAGCTCAAAATCTTTGCGCGGAATATTTTCTGATTGATACTCTCCATAATATTCTTGAGCCATTCTTTTTACTGCTTCAGCTTCTACATCACCACTGACTACAATTAAAGCATTATTTGGAGAATAATAACGCTGATAATATTTTTTTAATTCTGCTGTAGAAATACTGTTAAGATCTTCCATCCAACCAATAACATTATGTTCTAGATAACTATCTTTGAAAGCATGGGCTTTAATTTTTTCAAAACCTCTGGAAAAAATATTATTTTCCGTCCGCATTCTTCTTTCCTGTTTAATAACTTCTCGCTCTCTATTAATTTCCTGCTCATTAAATCTTAGATTCTGCATTCTATCTGACTCTAAAGCCATTACCAGTTCCAGGGCCGAAGATGGTACTTCATGGTAATAATAAGTGTAATCGTAACTTGTAGCAGCATTAAGCTGGCCGCCAACTGAAGAAATTAAATCATCAATCTCACCTTCAGGAACATTTTTTGTACCTAAAAACATCAGGTGTTCTAAAAAATGAGAAATTCCAGTCTGACCCTCTTTTTCATCAATTGAACCCACATTATAGTAGATTGAATATCGAAGTAAAGGAATTGAATGATCCGGGAAAACCATAACCTGTAGTCCATTGTCTAATTTAAAACTCTGATACTCTGGCTGCTCAAATTTAATTTCTTCTGCTGCAGCTGTTAAAGTAAAAAATAAAGTTAGTGATAAAATACACATAAAAAAGAAAAATAATTTCATTTTTTGAATAAAGACGTTCTGTCTTAATT
>JAXKWB010000168.1:0-11759 GCA_036172385.1 Halanaerobiales bacterium
GTGGGCAAGGATACCTTACTGGAAGAAAATCGTGATCTCTACGAAGTTTTAGATTTAGATTACGGAGTCTGTGAGTTTGCTCTGGCCGGTCTGCCTGATCGAAAAGATACTTTGCTGGAACGTAAGGTAGCCACTAAATATCCTGATTTTACCCGCCGCTATTTTCGTCAAAAGGGAGAGCCGGTTGAGATCATTAAACTGAATGGATCAATTGAGCTGGCTCCCCTGACCGGTCTTGCTGATACAATTCTGGATATTGTAGAAACCGGCAGAACTTTAAAGGAAAATGGGCTGGTGATTTATGAGAGTATTAGAGATCTGTCTGCACGTCTGGTGGTCAACAAGGTAAGCATGAAGACCAGGCAGGAGGAGATTGCTTCTATTATTGAAGCTCTGGATCAAGTAGTAAATGGAGATGATAATGATGCTTAATATAAAAAGGATTAAAGATGGCCGAAAAAATGTGGATCAGGTTAAGGAGCTGCTGGACAGCCGTTCTGGTGATAATCTGGCTCAATATCGAGAAATAGCAGCAGGAATTTTAAAAAATGTTCAAAAAAACGGTGACCTCGCAGTTTTAGAATACACTGAACGTTTTGATGGGGTTGAATTTGAAGCTTCAGAGCTGGAAGTAAGAGAGGAAGAAATTGAAGCTGCACTTAAAGAAGTAGATGAGGATTTTAAAGAAGCTCTAAAAAACGCAGCTGCTAATATAGAAGACTTTCATGCTGAGCAGAAAGACAGATCCTGGCAGAAGCAGAAAAAACCGGGGATAATTACCGGTCAGGTCTGCAGGCAGTTAAAAAGAGCAGGAGTTTATGTCCCTGGAGGTAGAGCAGCCTATCCTTCTTCAGTTTTAATGACAGTTATCCCGGCAAAAGTGGCAGGGGTTGAAGAAATCATAATGCTGACTCCACCTGATAAGGAGGGAAAGGTAAGTCCTGTTATCCTGGCAGCAGCTGAGATTGCAGGTGTTGATCGAATTTTTAAGATTGGTGGGGCTCAGGCAGTAGCGGCAGCAGCCTATGGAACTGAAACTGTACCGGGAGTTGATATTATTGTAGGTCCGGGTAATATTTATGTTTCAATGGCTAAGGAGCTGGTTTTTGGACAGGTAAAAATTGATATGATTGCCGGTCCCAGTGAAATTATGATTATGGCAGAACAAGAATCCGATCCAGCTTATATAGCAGCTGATCTGATGAGTCAGGCCGAGCATGATCCTCTGGCTTCTTCAATTTTAGTTACCGATGCACCGGAGTTGATTGAAAAGGTTGAGCAAGAATTAGAAAAACAGATTGAAAAAATGAGTAAAAAAGAAATCATTAAAGAATCACTGGATAATTTTGGCTTGATGATTGAGGTTGAAGACCAGGAAGCAGCCATGGAAATGATCAATCTGGTTGCTCCCGAACACCTGGAGCTGGCAGTCAAAAATCCATTTGAACTGCTGCCGGCAGTAGAAAATGCAGGTTCCATCTTTTTAGGAGAATATACTCCAGAGCCAATTGGAGATTATTATGCAGGACCAAACCATGTCCTGCCGACAAATTCGACTTCCAGGTTCTTTTCTCCTTTATCTGTCCGGGATTTTGTCAAGTATTCTGGTTTTGTTCACTACAGCAGAGAGGCACTTAAAGAAGCAAGTGAGGATGTAATCTGTCTGGCAGAAGGTGAAGGACTTGATGCCCACGCTAACTCAGTTAGAATTAGAAATGAAAACTAAAGTAGTTTAAATCTAAATGTGGATTTAGTATTTTAAGCTGAAGGAGGAAAAAATGAGCAGTAATAATTTAAATAACAAAGAGCAAATCTTAAAAGAACAGCTGCGGCCTGAAGTTAGAGCGATTTCGCCTTATCACGGCGAAGAAGATGACTTTGAGGTAAAAATTAACCTTTCCGGAAATGAATCACCTTTTGATCTGCCGCAGGAGATTAAGGATAAATTTAAAAAAGAATTTGATCAACATGATATCAACCGCTATCCAGAAATTTATTCGGAACGCTTACATCAGACTCTGGCTGATTATTTAAGCAGAGAGTTGAATAAGGAGGTTAGTGTTGAAGAGGTGCTGGTCGGCAATGGATCAGATGAAATACTGGATATTTTAATTAGATGTTTTGTCGAACCAGGAGATGTTGTACTATCCCAGACCCCTACTTTTTCGATGTATAAATATTTTACTGAGTTAAGTGGTGGTCGTTACGAGGAGCTGCCGCTGACTGAAGAATTTGATTATCAGAATATCAAGAATAAAATTGACGAATTAGATCCCAAACTTATCTTTTTCTGTTCTCCCAATAATCCAACCGGGGAGGTACTGGAGAGAGAAATGATCTTAAAAGTGGCTAAATATTTTTCTGGCCCGGTACTGGTGGATGAGGCTTATGCTGATTTTAATGAAATTGATCTCATGCCTGATGTCAAAGACTATCTCAATCTGGCAGTGACCCGGACTTTCTCCAAGGCCTTTGGCCTGGCAGGAATCCGTTTTGGTTATCTATATGGAAATCAAGTTTTAGTAGAAGAACTGAAAAAAGTTTTAAAACCATATAATTTAAACTCCTTAACAGACATCCTGGCTTGTTTAATTCTGGATAATGATGATATTATAAAAGAAAGAATCGAATTTATAAAAAAAGAACGGCAGAAGCTTTATCAGAAACTGAATCAGTATCAAAAGTGGCAGCTTTATCCTTCGATGGCTAATTTTCTTTACATAGAAGGTGAAAAAACTGTGGAATTTAAAAATATTTTAAATCAGCAGGGAATTAAGATCAGATCTTTTAGTGGTCAGCCGCCAGCGATTAGAATTACAATCGGCAGTAGAGAAGAAAATGAAGCAGTTTTAGAGGCTTTTGCAGAATTTAAAGAGCAAAATTAGGAGTGATTTATAATGAGTAAAGATCGGGTAGCAGTAGAGCAGCGAAAGACCAATGAGACTGAAATTATTGCCAGTGTAAATCTGGATGGAAAAGGCAGAAGTGAGATCACAACAGGGATTGGGTTTTTCAATCATATGCTGGATCAAATTGCCCGTCACGGCAGCATTGATCTTGAACTTTCTGTTAAAGGAGATCTCCAGATTGATCAGCACCATACAGTAGAAGACACCGGGATTGCTCTGGGTAAGGCTTTTGCCCGGGCGATAGGAGACAAAAAGGGAATCAGCCGTTTCAGCAGTGCCTTAGTTCCTCTGGATGAAACTTTAGTCAGAGCAGTTGTTGATATCAGCGGCCGAACCTATCTCTATACTGACTTACCATTTACAAGGGAGATGGTTGGAGATTTTCCTGCAGAAATGGTGGTTGAGTTTATGCGGGCCTTTGCCTTTAATGCAGGGATTACCCTTCATTTAGAAATTTTACACGGTGAAAACTGTCACCACCAGATTGAGGCAGTCTTTAAAGCTCTGGCCCGGGCGCTGAAAGAAGCAGTAAAAATAGAATCAGATGAAATTCCTTCCACAAAGGGTGTGCTGTAAATGATTGCGATAATAGACTATGGAGCCGGGAATTTAAACAGTATTCAAAAGGCACTGGAGTTTGTAGGGGAAGAAACGATTATTTTAGAAAAAGCTGAGCAAGAAGATTTAGATAAATACTCAGGTCTGGTTTTACCGGGAGTAGGTGCTTTTCCGGGAGCAATGAAGAGGTTGAAACAGGGCAATTTCGTTGATTTTATTGAAAAATTTGTAGCTGCCGGCAAACCTTTTTTGGGAGTTTGTCTGGGGATGCAGCTTTTATTTGAGTGGGGTTTTGAGGATCAAAAGACTGCAGGACTTGGGCTGCTAAAGGGAAATATTACTAAAATAGAAACTGAGTATAAGATTCCTCATATGGGCTGGAATCAGCTTGAGATAATAAAAAACGACCCTTTGTTTAATGGTCTGCCGGAAAATCCTCATTTTTATTTTGTTCATTCCTATCAGTTAGGAGAGCTGACCGATGATGTACTGGCCACAGTTGGTTATGGAACTACAGTGCCGGCAGTTGTCAGAAAAGATAATGTAATTGGATTTCAGTTTCATCCCGAAAAAAGTGGAGATAATGGGATTAAACTTTTAGAGAATTTTAGGGAGCTGTTATAGATGATAGTATTACCGGCAATTGATTTAAAAGCAGGTGAGGTAGTCCGGCTTAAGCAGGGAGATTTTGAGCGCAAGACTGTTTACAGCCAGAATCCTTTAGAAGTTGCAGAAGACTTTGCAGCTAAAGGAGCAGAATGGCTGCATTTAGTTGACCTGGATGGAGCTTCTGCAGGAGAAAGTAAAAACTTTAATGTAATTAAAAAAATTGCAGCAGAGACTGAGCTTAAAATTCAGACTGGAGGCGGAATCCGCAAAAAAGAAGATGTAAAGCGCCTGCTGGAGCTGGGAGTTAAGCGGGCAATCATTGGGACTCTGGCGGTTAAAGATCCGGAAACCCTGTCAGAAATACTCAAAGAATTTGGAGCCGAAAGTATTTTAGTCAGCATTGATGCCCGGGACGGTAAAGTGGCGACTTCAGGCTGGCTGGAAGCAAGCGAAAGAGATATGCTGGATTTTGCTAAAGAAATGGAAGCTCTGGGGGTCAAGTATATTTTATATACAGATATTGGTCGGGATGGAATGCTCAGCGGCCCTGATTTTGCAGGATTACAGAAATTAAAATCTGAGACTGAGCTTAATATAATTGCCTCAGGTGGAATCAGCTCTAATCAGGATTTATATGATCTGGCAGCAGAAGATTTTTACGGAGCAATTACCGGTCAGGCAATTTATCAGGATAAGGTTGATTTAGAAGAAGTATTAACAAAGTTAGGTGAAAATAATGCTTAAAAAAAGAATTATTCCCTGCCTGGATATTAAAGATGGCAGAGTAGTTAAAGGTGTAAATTTTGTTGGTTTAAGAGATGCCGGGGATCCGGTAGAATCTGCTAAAGAATATAATGATCTGGGGGCAGATGAACTTGTCTTTCTAGATATAACTGCCACCACAGAAAAACGTAAAACTTTAGCTCAGCTGGTGGAAAAAGTTGCTGCTCAGGTCTTTATCCCGCTGACAGTTGGTGGTGGAATCAGAACAGTAGAGGATATGCAGTTTATTCTTCGAGCAGGAGCGGATAAGGTTTCTGTAAATTCAGCTGCGGTCAAAAATCCGAAACTGGTGCGTAATGGGGCACTTAAGTTTGGCTCCCAGTGTATTGTCGGAGCTGTTGATGCAGCCAAAAAAGATTCAGGAGCAGGCTGGGAGATCTTTATTCATGGAGGCAGTAAAGAGACTGGAATTGACCTGATCGAATGGGTCAAAGAACTGGAAGAACTGGGAGCAGGAGAGATTCTTTTGACCAGTATTAATTCTGATGGGACCAGAGATGGCTTTGATCTGGAGATGCTAAAAGCTGTGACAGCCGCAGTTAATATTCCGGTTATTGCCTCAGGTGGTGCCGGCAGTATCCAGCACTTTGTAGATGTTTTTAAAGAAACCGGAGCCGATGCGGCACTGGCGGCCTCGATTTTTCACTTTGGAGAAATTGCAATTAGAGATGTCAAAACTGAACTGGAAAAAGCAGAGATACCGGTTAGAATTGAAGAGAAGAAAGGATAGGGTGGTTTAGTGCTCAAAATTATAAATGAATTAGATGAGATTAATTTTAAATATAATGAGCAGGAATTAATGCCTGCGGTTGTTCAGGATTTTCAGAGCAGAGAGGTGCTGATGGTGGCCTATGTAAATCAGGAGTCACTTAATTTGAGCCTGGAAAAGGGAGAAACGGTATTTTACAGCCGCTCCCGCCAGGAATTATGGCATAAGGGAGAAACTTCTGGTAACACTCAGGAGATTAAAGAAATTTATTATGACTGTGATCAGGATACAATATTATTTATGGTTGATCCTGCGGGGCCGGCCTGCCATACCGGAGAAAATTCCTGCTTTTACCGCAAAATAGCAGAGGATACTGATTTAAAAGCCGAAAAGATGATGAAAATGGAGCAGCAGGCCCAGAAGATAGAAGCTGAATTTGAAACAGAAAAAGTTGTGGATTTTCTATATGATTTAATTTTAAGTCGGAAAGAGGAAATGCCCGAAGGCTCATATACCACCTATCTTTTTGAGGAAGGTATAGATAAAATTCTAAAAAAAGTTGGCGAAGAATCAGCCGAGGTGATTATTGCCTCCAAAAACGAGCCAGAAGAAGAGTTAGTTTATGAAACAGCAGATTTAGTTTATCACATGCTGGTTTTACTGGTCGAAAGAGGAATTAACCCCGAGCAGATAAGAAAAGAGTTGAAAAAGAGACATAAATAAATAGATTACATTAGGTACCAGATGCCTAAATCGATTTCTTATACCTGGTACCTAAATATATCGAAGTATCAAAGGCAGTTCTGTTCCTCAGGGCTGTCTTTTTTTTGGTTTTGTGTTATAATATAGTAAAATATTTATCATTTTTTAATAAGCTCTTTTTAAAGAAAATGGATAAAATTATTATAAATAAGATTAAATTAACCATAAAAATTTTGAGAGGTTTTGGTTTATTTTTAGTTAAAATTGTAGAGAAGAGGGTCCGGATTTGTTACTTTTAGGAGGGGGCAGGCAGTTGGAAAATCTATTTAATAAATTTAAATACATTATAATTATTTTATTGGCTTTGATCATGATTTATATTTTTTCAGGCCAATATACAAATGTCAAAGAAGTGGTGGAAGACAAATATAACAGTCGGCAGCAGTTAGTAGAAAAAAATATTTTGCAGACTGTACACTATATTAATAATGCCTACAAAATTGTAGAGCAGCAGTTAAATCAGGAGATGAGAGAATATTCAGAGCAGATGGTAGCCAAATATAGAGAAAATCAAGATGTTATGAGCTGGGATTTAGCTAAACTGCAGCAGCAGTTCCCCGGTTATGATATTTATATTATTGATCAGAATTTAAAAATTATTAAAACTACATACAAAGAAGATCTGGGCCTTGATTTTTCTAAATTCAGCAGCTTTGCTTTTGTCTTAAGAAAGCGAATGAATGGAAATGAATTTGAAGTTGATCGAATTGATCTGTCAACTCAGGCCGGAGAAATAAAAAAATACAGTTATATGCCCAGCCCTGATCATCAATATTTATTTGAATTAAGTGTCAGTATTGAAGATCAATATCCCTCTTTTCAGAGTTTGAATTTATTTAAAGATGCAACTGCTTTAACTTCGGAATATGAGATGGTAGAAGATATTTCTTTTTACAGTGTGGAACCTCTAAATTATGAAGTCGCCAAGATTAGAAATAGCAAAAAACCTTATATAAATCCGGATGTTCCAGAATTTGAAGAAGAACTTGCCCGGCAGACGGTTATGAGTAATTCCAGACAGGAGAATACAGCCAGGATAGATGGTGTACAGTATCGGTATCGTTTTTTCCCTGCTTTAGTAAGTGAAGAAGAGGGGAAAAAGGGGTGGAATTCTTATGTAGTTGGGATTGTTTATAATGAGCAGATAATGCAGAATGAAATCAGCAGGTACCGCCACTTATTTGCAGTTAATATTGTCTTACTGGCAGCATTGTTTGCCAGCTTTATTGCAGTAGTGGTTTATTTATTAAGAAAATTTGAACATCAGGCCTATCATGATAAATTAACCGGTCTGGCAAATAGAAAATATTTTGTAGAAGAGTTCCAGAAATTAAAAGAAAAAGCTGACTTTTCCGGTAATAATATTGGAGTTGTTTTTATAGATATTGATAAATTTAAAGAAATTAATGATAGTTATGGACATGACATGGGTGATAAAGTTTTAGAAAATATTGCCTCTCGCATGGACAATAATCTGAAAGAAACAGATATTACGGCCAGAATGGGTGGAGATGAATTTGTAGTTGCTCTGGCTGATTTAAATTCTAAGACCAAAATCATCAAAGTAGCAAAAAGATTAATTAAAGAGCTTAAAAAACCACTTATTATTGACGGGGAAGAGATTAGTATTAGTGTAAGTGCAGGTGTAAGTTTTTATCCTGATGACAGTCAGGAGTTGGAAAAACTTATCAAAAATGCTGATGCAGCAATGTATAAGGCAAAAAGAAAAGATAATGATATAGAAAGCAATTAAGATTAAAAAATAATTGGGAGGGAGATTAATGGAAATAAGATATCAATCAATCGGAGAAATAAGATCACCATTTAAAGGACCTGAGGGAACCCCTATTCAACCAACGGCTGCAGGATCTGCTGCCGGAAAAATCGAATTATTACCTGAATATCAGGAAGGACTAAAGGATCTGGCAGGCTTTTCTCATTTAATATTATTGTATCACTGTCATCAGGCGGGAAAAGCTGCTTTAACAGCAAAACCATTTATGGAAGATAAAAAGCATGGGATTTTTTCTATTAGAGCACCCAGCCGTCCCAATTCAATCGGTCTTTCGATTGTTCGTCTGGAAAAAATTGAAGCTAATATTTTACATATCAAGGATGTTGATATTCTGGATAAAACTCCACTGCTTGATATTAAGCCCTATGTACCCGAATTTGATAGAAGAGATGAGGTTAAAATTGGCTGGATGGAAACAAATATCGATAAACTTTCTTCTCTAAAAGATGATGGTAGATTTGCTGATAAGTAAAGTTTAATTTATATTTTGTAAGGAGTTTAAAAGTTATGAGTAAGTTATTTAATATTATGGCCTTTCCAGCAGGATCAGTCTGCAATTTAGACTGTGATTACTGTTATTATTTAGCTAAAACAGAATTATATCCAGCAGCAAATAACTTTCAGATGACCGAAGAAATATTAGAAGAATATATTAAACAATATATTGATTCTCAACCAGGTCCAAAAGTTAATTTTGGCTGGCAGGGAGGAGAGCCAACCTTAAGAGGACTGGATTTCTTTAAAAAAGCTGTAAAACTGCAGAATAAGTATGCACCAGCAGGCTGGAAGATAGAAAACTCAATCCAGACCAATGCAGTTTTAATTGATGATCAGTGGGCTAAATTTTTAAAAGAGAACAGTTTCCTGGTGGGAGTAAGCCTTGATGGACCGGCAGAACTGCATAATAAATATCGAAAAGATAAAGAAGGTAAAGCTACTCATCAGAAAGTACTGGCTGGAATAGAGAAGCTTAAAGAATATAAGGTAGAATATAATATTCTGGCAGTAGTAAATGATACTAATGCTAAAAACCCAAAAGAAGTATATCAATTTTTCAAAGAAATTGAAGCTGATTTTATCCAGTTTATTCCGATTGTGGAACAGGATAAGGCAGCTAATATATTATCTAGTTCAGTCGGATCAAAGGAGTACGGTAGATTTTTGATCGAGGTTTTTAATGAATGGATTGACGATCTGGGAGAGATTTATGTTCAGATATTTGAAGAAGCTTTATCAGCCTGGGCAGGTTTTGGAGCTAACTTATGTGTCTTTAGCAAAGAATGCGGTAAAGGACTGGTAATGGAGTTTAATGGTGATTTATATGCCTGTGATCATTATGTTGAGCCGGAATATAAGCTGGGTAATATTAATGAGAAAAGCATTCTGGAGATGATGAATTCTGAACAGCAGAGACAATTTGGAAAAGCAAAAAAAGAGAAGTTAAATAAAAAGTGTCTGGAATGTGATTATCTCTTTTTCTGTAATGGCGGCTGTCCTAAAAACAGGATAATAGATACAGGGGATGAGTACAAACTGAATTATCTCTGTGAGGGATATCAGCTCTTTTTTGATTATATTGAGCCTTTTATGAGAAAGTTAGCTCAGATGGTCAAGCAGAGGAAGCCGCCAGTTTTAATGCGAAAAGAAATGCAGAAACTCTACAGAGAAAAATGGGATGTGGGCAGAAATGATCCCTGTCCTTGCGGTAGTGGCAAAAAATATAAGAAGTGCTGTTTATAAAATTAATTTAAATATTTAGCTTAAAATTGTAGTTTGTTTACTTTCTTTAATAATTTAATCCTCTATAATGTAGTTACAAATACATCTAATAACTTTATAAGACAATAAGAAAGGATGATATTTATGAAGAAAGTAACAAAAAGAGTAGCTGAAGCTGGTGCAGCGGTGGGAACTGCTGTGGCTTATGGATCACTGTTAGTTAACACCTGGTCCTAGAATATTTGTTATTTAAATAAAAACTTAGCCCGAGAAAGTTTGTCCGGGCTAAGTTTCTTTTTTTGCAAAAATGTTTATAACAGCTAGAGAAATTTAAACCACAGCTGTCTAGAGTAAGTTTTATTGATCCAGAACTTCATTCATGCTGCCGCTTCTGTAGCCCTCTAAATCAAGGGTGATATAAGTATAACCAATCTCTTTAAACCTGGAGATAATTTCTTCTTTCTTATTGAGCATTAGTGGAAGATCCTCAGGCAGCACTTCAATCCTGGCTGTGTTTTGATCATGATGTCGAACTCTAAATTGGCCAGGATCCAGATTGCGCATAAACCTTTCCGCCTGATCTACCATCTCTAATTTTTCTACAGTGATTTGATCCCCATAGGGAAAACGAGAAGAAAGACAGGCAAAAGCAGGCTTGTTCCAGGTTGGCAGATCGTATTCTTTAGATAAGGCTCTGATGTCATCTTTTGTCAATTCGGCTTCTTTAAGAGGACTTTTTACTTCCATTTCTCTGGCTGCCTGCATACCCGGGCGATAATCATGAAGATGATCATCATAGTTTGAGCCATCTAAAACATAATTATATCCTTTTTCCTCAGCTGCCTTTATAACCTCTGAAAAAAGCTCTTTTTTGCAGTAATAACACCTTTTTTGATCATTTTTGACGAAATTTTCATTATCTAATTCAGTAGTATGTATTAAATGATGCCGGGCTCCGATCTCAAGAGCAAGTTTTTTTGCTTCCTCTTCTTCTTCCGAAGGATAGGTTTCTGCACAGGATGTTACAGCAAGTACATTTTTCTTCCCCAGAACTTCTACAGCTGCTTTTAGTAAGAAAGTACTGTCCACGCCTCCGGAGAAGGCGACAGCAGCGGATTTCATTTCTTTTAATATTTCTTTTAGTTTTAAAAATTTATTTTCCAGTTCTTCCAATTTAAATGACCTCCATAAAATGCTTTTTTAATAACTCTGATTTAATAACTCTAATGACTAGTTCAAAACAAAACCGAATAAATCGATAGAGATTAGAATAAAGATATCATATTTTGCTTTAGTTTGTCAAAATAATTGCTGTTTAGCCAGGCAAAAGATTAATAAATCCGGCAGCAGAATCCTGCAGAAATTGATAAAAAGCAGGGATCTTATTTTTTATCTTTAATTATAAATTAGCAGCACAAAAATAGAGGGAGGGGTAAAATTTATGAAAACAGTAGTGATTGGTGGTAGTGGTCATATTGGTTCCTATTTAGTGCCAGAGTTAGTTAAGGCCGGACACCAGGTTGTAAATATTTCACGCGGTCAGAGTCAGCCCTATGTTAAAGATAAAGCCTGGAATAGGGTTGAGCAGGTTAATCTGGATCGGGATCAGGAAGCTGATTTTGAAGCAGAAATTGCAGCTATCAATGCCGATATTGTTGTTGATCTAATTAATTTTAAACTCGAGGATACTAAAAAAATGGTAGAGGCTTTAAAAGGGACAAAGTTATCGCATTATTTATTTTGCTCATCTATCTGGGCTCACGGTAGGACTGAGCTGCTTGCAGCTGATCCAAATACGGTTAAAAAAGAAGCTCTGGATGATTATGGTTTAAATAAGTTTCAGAGTGAACAGTATTTAAAAGAAGAGTATCGGAGAAATGATTTTCCGGCAACAATAATTATGCCGGGGCAGATT
>JAXKWB010000169.1:0-6551 GCA_036172385.1 Halanaerobiales bacterium
ATCAGGATATTATAAGTGGTAAGATTGCTAAAGAAGTTTTTGAGAAAATGTATAACAGCGGCAAAGAGCCGGAAACTATTGTGGAAGAAGAAGGATTAAAACAGATTAGTGATCAGGATGAATTAGAAAATATTGTAGATGCGATTATTGAAGATAATCCAGATGCAGTTGAAGATGTAGAAAATGGTAAAGAAAGAGCAATTGGATTTTTAGTGGGTCAGGTTATGAAAGAGACAAGAGGTAAGGCCAATCCCGGTCTGGTAAATCAGATGCTCAGAGATAAATTAATGAATTAAGTAGTATTTAATTAATAGCATAATTATTAGTCTAATTATCAGCTGGCTTCTGGAGCAAGAAAGTTCTGGAAGCCAGTATAAATACAAATTAGAAGCTGAATATTATTTTGAAGGGTGATTTTTTTGAAAATTAAAACTATAAAAGAAAAAATACAGAACAGAATACCCGGACCAACACGAATTCAGCACTATTATTCAGTTTTAGTACCTTTAATAGAAATAAATGGGGAAATTCATTTAATATATGAGCTGCGGTCCCAAAATTTAAAAACTCAGCCGGGAGAAGTATCATTTCCGGGGGGCAGAATTGAGCGGGGAGAAGAGTTTTCTCAGGCTGCAGTAAGGGAATGCAGTGAAGAACTATTAATTCCAGAATCAAAAATAGAACTTTTAGGAGAGGCTGATTATTTAATAACACCTTATAATTTTATTATTTACACTTTTGTCGGTAAAATTAATATTGATTCAGTCGAGTCAATCAAGGTTAATGATTATGAAGTGGAAGAAATTTTTACAGTCCCGCTGGAATTTTTTCTTAATCATCAGGCTGAAAAATACGCAGCTGTTTTAAAAAGTGAATTTGATCAGGATTTTCCCTATCATCTCTTACCCCAGGGAGAAGAATTTAATCCACGACAGGGCGATTATCAGATTTATTTTTACCGCTACCAGGACAGAGTTATCTGGGGCATTACAGCAGAAATAACCAGGACTTTTATTGAGATTATAAAACACTAAAAATTATTAATATTTTAAGTAATTATAATAGGATATCACAATTTTAGATATAACTTTGTTAAAAAAATCTTTAAATAGCTTGACATTTTATTCACTATATCGTATTATTTAGATAAAGCAATATAAAATTAGAATGGAGGTAGAGAAATGCCTTTTTTTACAGGTGAAAAGGGAAAAGAAGTTCTGAAAAAGAATGAAGATGTTCTGGAAGAGGAAGCAAAATTATTGAAAGCGCTGGCTCATCCTGTTAGACTGGTAATTGTCAAAGGTTTAATGGCCGAAGAGGGATGTAATGTTTCAGAAATGCAGGAATGTTTAAATATTCCTCAATCTACATTATCTCAGCATCTAGCGAAATTAAGGGAAGCCAATATTTTAAATAGTGAAAGAAACGGACTCGAAAGAAATTATTATGTTGTTAATAAAACAATTATGGAGATAATAAATGTACTAAGTGATTTCGAAAAAAAGAAGTAAACTTTAAAATGTTTCAAATAAAAAAATCTAGGAGGAATAAAATGTCAGATAAAGTAATAATAGTAGGTGGAGTTGCTGGGGGAGCAAGTACTGCAGCCCGCCTGCGGAGAATGGATGAAGATCTTGAAATAATTATGTTAGAAAAAGGTGAGCATATTTCCTTTGCTAATTGCGGTTTACCCTATCATATTGGAGAAGTAATTGAGGAAAGGGAAAAGCTTTTAGTTCAAACACCACAGTCAATGAAGGATAGATTTAACATTGATGTTAGAATTCAACATGAAGCTGTAAAAATTAAGCGGGAGGAAAAAACAGTTGAGATCAAAGATTTAAAAAGTGGAGAAATATACAAAGAAAGCTATGATAAATTGGTTTTATCACCAGGGGCAGAACCTATCAAGCCACCACTGCCTGGTCTGGATTTTCCAGAAGTTTTTACCCTGAGAAATATTCCAGATACAGATAAAATTAAGAATTTTGTAGATAACAAAAAACCGAAAAGAGCTGTAGTGGTTGGGGGAGGTTTCATTGGCCTGGAAATGGCTGAAAATCTTCATGAAAGAGGAATTGAAGTCTCAGTGGTTGAAATGATGGATCAACTAATGGGTTCATTAGATTACGAAATGGCTGCAATGCTGCATAATCATCTCAGAACTAAAGGTATTGATCTTCACCTGGGAGATGGGATTGCAGCAGTGGAAGCGGCTGATGAGAGAAAAATAGTAAAATTACAGAGCGGTAAAACTATAAAAACAGATATGATTATCTTATCAATTGGTGTTAGTCCCCGAACCGAGCTGGCAGAAGAAGCTGGCCTGGAAATTGGAAGCAGTAAAGGAATCAAAGTCAACGAATATCTGCAGACATCTGATCCCAGCATCTATGCAATTGGTGATGCTATTGAAGTTAAAGATTTAGTTACTGCTCAACCTGCTCGTATTCCGCTGGCTGGTCCTGCAAATAAACAGGGGAGAATAGCAGCAGATAATATCTGCGGCAGAAAAGAAAAATATAAAGGTACTCAGGGAACTTCAATTGCTAAAGCTTTTGATCTGTCAATTGCTTCTACAGGGGTTTCGGAAAAAACACTTCAGGATTTAAAATGGGATTATCAAGTTATTCATACTAATTCTAATAATCATGCTGGTTATTATCCGGGGGCAGTTCCAATGATGATTAAATTAATTTTTGCTCCCGAAAACGGTAGAATATTAGGAGCACAGATTGCCGGTTATGATGGAGTAGATAAAAGAATAGATGTACTGGCGACAGCAGTCAGGCAGGAAATGGATGTTTTTGATCTGCAGGAGCTGGAACTTGCTTATGCACCACCCTTTGGTTCAGCAAAAGATCCCGTTAATATGGCAGGATTTGCTGCAGGTAATCTTTTAAAAGGAGTTGTAGATACTGCTTACTGGCAGGAATTAGAGAATATCAGTCCGGAAGAGACTGTTATTTTAGATGTTCGAGAAGAAGTTGAAACTCAATTAGGTAGTATTGATCTCGGTAATTCAATTAATATTCCCCTTAATGATTTACGTGATAATTTGGATCAACTTGATCCAGCAAAAGAATATATTGTTTATTGTGCCATTGGTTTAAGAGGCTATATAGCTGCTCGAATAATGCAGCAAAATGGTTTTTCTAAGGTCCGTAATTTAAGTGGTGGTTATAAATTGTATAAGGCTGTTAAAGATGATCAGGAACAGGTTATTGAAGATCCGGCTGAAGCAAGTTATAATTCTGCAGAAAGTCCAGAAGAAGCTAAACAGGTCGGTAAAGATATGATCAAACATATTCGAGGTACAGTGGTAGAACTTGATGCCTGTGGTCTGCAGTGCCCTGGTCCAATTATGCAGGTTTACAAGAAGATGGAAACGATGGAAAACGGGGATCTTCTGGAAGTCACAGCAACTGATCCTGGTTTTATGCAGGATATTAAAGCCTGGGCCAAAAACACCGGCAATACAGTTTTAAGTATTGAGGAGGCTGCTGATAAAATTGAAGTCACACTCTTAAAAGGTCAATCTGATAATCTGCAGCAGAAAAGCAAAGAAATTAATAACAAAGCCTCTGGGGCAGTTAAAAAAGGAAAAACTATGGTAGTCTTTAGTGGTGAATTGGATAAGGCAATAGCATCATTTATTATTGCCAATGGTGCAGCTGCTATGGGTAATCAGGTAACGCTATTTTTCACTTTCTGGGGTTTAAATGTTTTAAGAAAAGATGGACCTGTAAACGCTGATAAAAATATGATGGAGAAGATGTTTGCTAAAATGATGCCCCAGGGTAGTAAAAAACTTCCTCTTTCCAATATGAATATGATGGGAATTGGCCCCAAAATGATTAGAGGGATCATGGAGAAAAAGGGGGTTGATTCTCTGGAAGAATTGATTAAAAATGCTGTAGATAATGGAGTTAGGCTTGTTGCCTGTCAGATGACAATGGATATGCTGGGAATTAAAAAAGAAGAATTAATTTCTGGTGTGGAAGTTGGAGGAGTTGCAACTTTCTTAGGTTCAGCAGATGAATCAAATATGAGCTTATTTATTTAAATAGTGAAATCTTAACTTAATATAAATTTGGAGCTTATTCTTTATTTTAAAAAAACTATTAAATTAATATCCCCTGAGTGGTAAGATTTGTAAAGCTTTCTCAGGGGATATTTAATATCAAAAATTATGTTTTAATCTTTTTGAAGATAGAGAATCATTTTAAGTTTTTTGTTTTGCTTCCATATTTATAAAAATTCGTTTAAATTTATATCTAAGCCAGATTGAAGCCGGGAAAATACTGACAGCTTCTGAGATTGGAAAAGCAAACCAGAGGTACTCGAGACCAAACCAATGTCCTAAAAAATACATTACCGGCAGCAGCACAACAATTTGTCGTAAAAAAGAGAAAACGAGACTGGGAAATCCATTACCCAGAGCCTGAAAAGTAGTTGAGATAATTATTGCCGGACCGATAACAGGGAAAGCAATACTTATTTTTTTCAGGGCGTCTGTACCAATCTTAAGCAGCTCTGGATCACTATTAAACATTTTAATTAATAATTCAGGAACAGTCTGAAAAAGAATAAAACCTGTAGTTGTAAAGGTTACAGCAACTAATAGAGCAGATTTAAAAGTCTTTTTCATTCTTTCGGGATTATTATGGCCAAAATTATAGCCCATAATCGGCATATACCCCTGATTGAGACCAAAAACAGGCATAAAAACAAAAGACTGCAGCCTGAAATAAATACCGGCAGCAGCAATTGCTGTACTGCCAAAGCCTGCCAGAATTTTATTCATTCCTCCCAGCATAAAACTTGCCAGAAACTGCATGACCATTGCTGGAAAACCAACCACATAAATGTCTCTTATTATTTGAAAATCAAAAGAAAAATCTTTTAAAGAAATCTGAAGCTCATTTTTTTTGCTAAAAAGTAAGATGTAAACTAAAAAGCTGCCGCTAATTATACGTGCAGTTACTGTGGCAATTGCAGCTCCAGCTACTCCCATTTCCGGGAAAACCCAGAGTCCATAAATCAAAAAGGGATCAAGGATAATATTCAAAATAGAACCGATCAACATGGCTACCATAGGGGTAAATGTATTTCCCTCTCCGCGCAGTATATTATTACTAATCATCGGGAAAAACATAGCTATAGAACCAATTAAAATAATTTTTATGTATTCACTTCCCATTCTAATCAAATTAGCTTCGTTTGTAAATAATTGAAGAATCTGATCAGAAAAGAAAAAACCCAAAATAGCAACTATTATTCCATAAAACACAGAAAGCATAATACTGTGTTCCGCTGCATTAACAGCAGCATGTTCATTGTTTTCTCCCAGTCGTCTGGAAATTAATGAACTGGCTCCAACACCGGTCCCTACTCCAATACCGATTAAAATAATTTGAATCGGAAAAGCTAGAGACAGAGCTGAAAGAGCATCAGTACTGATTCTTCCTACATAAATACTGTCAACTACATTATATAAAGCCTGAATTGCCATAGCAATAATTGAGGGAATTGACAGCCTTATCAACAGCGGAATTATTGGTTCTGTGCCAAGTTTTTGAGAATTACTTTGCATTTTAACTGCCTCCAGTTATCTATTATTTAAAATATGTTGTTAAATATGAAATTGCAGGAATGCTCAGTGCAGCCATTAAAGTAGATAAAAATAGACTTTCAGCTGCAAAAACATAATTTCCCTCATATCTTTCGGCGAAAATAACTCCATTGGCGGCAGCTGGCATTGCAATTTGTAAAACCAGAATACTCCTAATCGGATCAGCAACATTAAAGTAATTTAAAATAAACAGAGCTGCAGCAGGAATTATTAATAGTTTTAAAGTTGAATAAGCAATAATATTTAAATCCTTTAAAATACCTGATATTTTAATCTGGGCCAGGCCGCTACCAATAACCAGCATTGAAAGTGGAAAAGTAGCTTTTGCCAGCATATCAACAGCTGTCATAATTGAGGTGGGAAGCTTGATCCCGGTTAACATTAAAAATAAGCCAATAATAATTGCAATTACTCCATTATTAAAAATATCCCTTAAATTGATCTCTTTTTCGTCATTACCCCGTAAAAACAGATTGGCTCCATAGGTCCATAAAAAGATATTAAAGACCACAACACCAATCGAACCGAAAAAAATACCTTTTTCTGGAAACAAGACATCAATCACCGGCAGCCCCATATAACCAACATTACCAAAGATCAGGAAAAATTTAAGTACAATTTTTTTATCCCTGGAAATGGGAAACAATCTGGAAATTAATGAAGCAACAGCTATTAAAATTAAATAGAAAGCAATCCAGTATAAAAACAAATTTTTAAAATCTCCCAGCATTTTAGCTGTGATCTCAATTTGGAGGGAAGAAATTAACATAGCGGGCAGGATTAAGTCCAGAAGCAGTTTGGAGATAGCTCCGGTTTCTTTTTTGTCTAGATGTTCGCTGTGCCTTAGAAAATAACCGACAGCAATTAATAAGAATAATGATATAATCTGGGTTATGACCACCTGAAAATTCAAAGA
>JAXKWB010000170.1:0-7318 GCA_036172385.1 Halanaerobiales bacterium
GATTAGATCAGGAGTCTCTGGTTCCTCATATGGTGCAGAAATACCTGTAAAGTTATCGATCTCACCACTTTTTACTTTTGCGTAAAGGCCTTTAGGATCACGTTCAGCACAGGTGTCTACTTCTGCCCTGACATAGACCTCGATAAAACTATCTTTACCTGCAGCTTTACGGGCAGCATCTCTGCCTTCCTGATAGGGTGAGATAAAAGAAGCCAGGGTGATCAGTCCGGCATCTGCAAATAAGGCAGCAACTTCTCCTATGCGGCGGATGTTTTCTTCTCGATCAGCAGCGCTAAAGCCGAGGTCCTTATTTAAACCAAAGCGCATATTATCACCATCTAAGCGATAAACTGCATAACCTTTATTAAAGAGCATTTTTTCTACTTCGACTGCAATCGTTGATTTACCCGAAGCGGATAGCCCGGTAAACCAAATTACCATACCCTTTTGGCCGAGGTTCTTTTCGCGGGCAGCCTTATCTATTTTGCCGTCATGCCAGTTGATGTTCTTTTCTTCATCCTGCAGCTTATCCTCATCAGCCTGCTCTTCAGCTGTTTCACTGCTTTCTTCTGCAGCACTTTCTGTATCGAGCTGTTTTAACCGTTTTGGCTCCTCTTCTTTTTCTTTTCCATCATTTTCTAAATTTAAATCTTCATTTTGCTCTTGTTCCATTTTTTCCGCTTTATCTTTCATATTCTGCCACCTTTCAGCAAACTACCAGGGTCTAAAGATTATCCCTCTATCCTGAAGCAGACCTTTGATCTGAGCTGAGACCTGCTCTTCAGAAGTGAACTCAGGAATATGCAGATCAAATTCTAAGTCTGTTGTTACATTTTCTCCAAGCCAGACTGTTTCTATCTGCTGAGGATTGACCGTTGTCTTGATCAGTTCTAGATTTGACTGAGTTAATTCTACAGCTGTTACAACAAGTATGGCTCCTGCATCGAGCATCAGGTGAGAGACCTCTGCTAAACGGCGTAAATGCTCTTCTTTATGATTATCTTCACCATTTTTGATATCTGCATCAACACCATAGAGCAGGTTACCTATACCAAGAAAATATACTACCTTACCATCATTGAAAAGTCTTTTTTCTAAAGCTTTTGCTGTGGGTTTTTTCCCTACATCTTCTTCACCAGTAATCAAAACCAGAGTGGATTTCTGATTATATTTTTCTGCTCTTTCTTCCCTGCTGATCAAAGACTGCTCCCATTTATAATTACGGCGCATAACTTTTTCTCTAACCCAGCTCTGTTCGTCTTCTAAGGCTGCTGAAATAATTCCTCCGCCAGCAATCTCATAATTATCTACTATTACGAAACGACTTGTTTCTTCTATTGCTCCGGCGAGGTCAAAGGCCATTGCCTTATCAAGCTTGAAGACAACATCTGCCACATCATGTCGCTCTATCTTATCTTTATCTTCATCCTGACTTAGATTTGAAGCATCGATAACCCTGTTTATTTGTTCCAGTCGAGCTTTAGCTCTTGCAGTACCAATTTTTAGCTGATAGACCTTATCTTTAGTCAGCGGCTCCTTACCCAACCAGAAAAGATTTGCTTCAATTCGGGCAGATACCTCTGGATCATTTTCATCACTGCGTGAAGCAACCTCACCTCTTGTGATATAGATCTGTTCTTCTAAAGTAAAACCGGTCGCCTTGCCCACCTTTAGCTTATGCTGTCTATCCTCATTAAACCCTTCAATCGACTTAACTCTTGATTTTTTACCTGAGGGATAAAAGACAACCTCATCACCAACATTCAACTCTCCAGAAACTGCTGTACCTGCTATGATGCGGCGGTCATCTCCACCTTTAGTAAACTTATATACATCCTGGACAGGCATTCTAAATGGTTTATTGTGGGGTAGAGCTTCATTTTTAAAGCTGTCTAAGAGCTCGAGCACTGTCTGACCCTCATACCAGGACATATTTGCTGATTGATCTGCTACATTATCTCCATAAAAACCGCTGACTGGTAAAAATGTCATCGGTTCTATATCAATTTCATGTAGAAAATCTGTATATTCTTCAACTATATCATCATATGTCTGCTGATCATAGTCAACTAAATCCATCTTATTTACAACCACAGCAATCTGTTTAATCCCGAGCATAGAAAGCATATAACCATGGCGGCGGGAGTTTTCCTGTACACCTTCTTCTGCATCAATTACCAGTAAAGCTGCCTCTGCATGAGCTGCACCTGTGACCATATTTTTTAAAAATTCAATATGACCTGGAGCATCCAAAATTATGTACTGACGAAAATCAGTCTGGAAAAATACCCGTGCAGAATCTATAGTAATTCCCTGTGCCTGCTCATCTTTTAGTGCATCTAAGAGAAAAGCATATTCAAAGGGTTTGGAATTTCTGCGGCAGGTTTCTTTTACCTGTTCCAATTTGCCGTCAGGCAGTGAATCTGTATCTGCCAGCATTCTGCCGATGATTGTACTTTTACCGTGATCAACATGACCTGCAATTACTAATTTTAAATCCTGTTCTCCTGTTTTTTTATCCATCATTACCTCCTACATATACCCATCTTTGCGCAGCTTTTCTAAGCCACCACCATCTTCTTTATCCTGAGCTCTACCGTCTCTTTCTGCAATATTTGAGAATTTACCGGTTTTAAGCTCTTCTACTACTTCTTCTACTGTAGCAGCTGTGGAATCTACCGGTTCTGTACATGGAGCACAGCCTAATGAGCGGTAGCGTTTACCAGTTCCCTGATCAAAATAGAGTGAGACCATCGGTATTTTTTCCCGCTGGATATATTCCCAAACATCAAGCTCTGTCCAGTCTAAAAGGGGATGAATGCGGACATGGGTACCAGGTGCAAAATCAGTTTTATACTGATCCCAAAATTCAGGCGGCTGATCACCAATATCCCAGTCATTATTTCGGTCCCGGGGAGAAAAATATCTTTCCTTTGAGCGGGAACCTTCTTCATCTGCTCTGGCACCAACAATTACACCTGTATAAGCTTCTCTGTTATCATCAAGTTCATATTGATCTGTATTGTGATTGTATCTATATCTTCTCCAGTTACCGTTAAGTGTATTTTTTAAGGCATCTGTTTTTAAACGGCCACAGCACTCCAGATGAGTTAGTTTACCTTCTGGAAAAGTTTCTCCAGCTGCAAGTGATTCTTCATCCTGGCCGTAAATCATATCTAAATCCCATTCTTTTGCCAGTTTATCTCTGTGTTCAATCATCTCCGGTATCATATAGCTTGTATCGATGTGAACTAACGGTATGGGGACATGACCAAAAAAAGCCTTTCGGGCAAGCCATAACATAACTGTCGAATCCTTACCAACTGACCACAACATACAGATATTTTTGAATTCACTGTATGCCTCTCTTAAAATATGTATGCTTTTGCTTTCCAATTTGTCTAAGTGATCCAAGTTTGACCCTCCTAAATTTCTAGTTATCATGCTGGTCTTTTTGTACATTAATATTTTAGAATTAAAAAGTTATTCCGATATCATAATAAAGCTCAAATGGTCGAATTATCTAGAACTATTGAGCTTTAGATATTTAATTTCAATTAATTAGATTTTATCAAAACAAAGTTCCAAATACAAGGCCCATTCAAAAAGAGCAGTCCCTTATAAATTTCAAGAACTGCCCTGAATATTCTAATATGATCTGAGAACTAAATTATATACTGTTGATATTTTCATTTGTTTTTTTATCATCAGTTTTTATATGTTTATCAATTTTTTCACTTAATTTCGCTTGATTTACGCTGAGGCGAACAGCCTGACTGTGAATCGTTTCAATATTAGATTTTAATTCAACAAATTGGTCGCTGTGATTTCCCAATGTTTTTTTAATATTATAAAGTTCAATACTTTGTCCTTCAAGTATATTTTCAAGTTTATCAAAGCGTTCATCTATTTTGTTGAATTGATCATCTCTCTTTTCATCAGTCTTATCCAAGCGTACATCTATCTTGTTGAAACGTGTTTCTGTATCTTTCTCCATTTTATCAAAGCGTACATCCATCTTATTGAAACGTTCTTCTGTTTCTTTCTCCATCTTGTCGAAACGATCATCCATTTTGTCAAAGCGGTCCATTATTTTCTCTAATATTTCAGGTTCTGACATCTGTTTCACCTGCCTTCCTCCGTATTCTCCATATACAAATATTATATATCATTCAACTATAAATTATCAAGTAATATTTTCCATATTTTTATTAAAATAAGTTTTTTAAAGAGAAATAAGCAGTTTTCAGATATAATATCTAGAGATAATCATCCAATCCTTCTTCTGAGAGTATCTCCCTGATTTTTTTTACGTCCTGAGCCCGTTTTTTATCACAGATCAACACTGCATCTTCAGTGTTGACAATCACTATATTATCAAGCCCGATTGTAGTAATCAACTTATCTGTACTGTGAATAATTGAGTTCTTTGTATCAATTCCATAGTGTTTACCAACAACAACATTCCCCTGCTCATCCACTTTTTTAATTCTCTCTAAAGCTGGCCAGCTGCCGAGATCATCCCAGCCAAAAGAACCTGGGATAACGAAAATATCGTCTGCTTTTTCCATAATTCCATAATCAATAGAAATACTTTCCATCTTCTCAAATTCTTCTTTAATTATTTCTGACTGCTGCTCAGTGTTTAATGCCTCCCTAATTTTTTCTAAGGAAAGATAAAGTTTGGGCAGGTGTTCTTCTATATTTGCAAGTATAGAGTTAAGATTCCAGATGAACATTCCACTGTTCCAAAGGTAGCTTCCATCTTTTAAGAACTCAGCTGCCGTATCTAAATCTGGTTTTTCAGTAAAATTTTCTACTTTGAAAACACTGTCACCATCAATTGTATGTAATTTATCACCAAAATGAATGTAGCCGTAACCTGTTTCCGGATGGGTAGGCTCGATTCCAATTGTAACTAAATTTTTACCTGCAGCAGCTGTCATAATTGCTTTTTTGAGAATATCAAAAAAATTATTTTGATCTTTGATTAAATGATCTGCAGGCAAAACAAGCATTGTTGAACCCGGATACTTTTCTTCTATAATAACTGAAGAAAGACCGATCGAAGGAGCTGTATTTCTCTTTAACGGTTCAATAATTATATTATCCTCCGGTACTTCTGTCAGCTGATCTTTGATTGCCTGTTGATAGCTGTCGTTAGTGGCAATAAATATCTGTTCATAGGGAACCAGCTGAGAAATTCGTTCTACTGTCTGCTGCAGCATTGTTTTTTGTTCATCATTTAATTTTAAAAACTGTTTTGGATTATCTTTTCTACTTAAAGGCCAGAATCTTGTGCCTTCTCCTCCGGCCATAATTAAAGCTGTTATCATAAGTACCACTCCAGTTGAATAGTCTATCTAAATTATACGTTATGTGAGCTCTTAGTTCAATAGAAATAAGGGTAATAATTTACAATTTTTGTTTAAAATTTATATGATATATGCTTACATAATTTAGCCGAGAAAGCCTCGCTTATTTTGATGGGCGGGGATGAATCGGCTAAATATTGTAATTTAATCTATCTATTATTTATTTGCAGATTCTATTAAGTTAAATAATCTGATGTTTTTGTATATTTTTTCTCTGCCTATCTTTTCTGATTTTAAGTATCCCATCGCTTCCAATTCGGAAAGATAATTAGAAGCCGTCTTCCTAGTTACTCCAAGTCCTTCTTTTATATAATTAATTTTTGTATAAAATTCCGTAAATAATAGGTCAATCAACTCTCTTGAATAAATCTTTGGTAAATTTTTCTTTAATTCTTCTGCAGTTTCTTCAATTAAAAAATTGATATTCTTAAGAATTCTTAAACTATTTACAGCTGTTTTTTCTACCGCATTTAAATTATAAATTATCCATGCTTCCCAATTATTATTTTCACGAATTTCCTGAAATAGTCTATAATACTCATTTTTATTTTTAATAATAAATTTGCTAAAATAAAGTATTGGGCTGTCAAGTAATTTTTTTAATACTAAATAAAGCACATTAATTATACGACCTGTTCTCCCATTACCATCATAAAATGGATGAATAGACTCAAATTGATAATGAATTATTGATAATTTAATTAAAGGATCAAGATCATCTGTATCTTCATTAATGTACAATTCTAAATTATTCATTAACTCAATAATCCTCTTTTCTTCAGCAGGAGGCCTATATATAACTTCACCAGTGTTCATGTTTTTTAAAGCTGTACCAGGTAGTTTTCTTATCCCAGCATTATTTTCTTCAATAATTGATTGGATTTCAATTATTGAATTAGTACTAAGTAAATCTTTTTCTTTTATTTTATTGTATCCATACCATAAAGCTTTTCTATAATTAACGACTTCTTTAGCAGCAGGATTTTTATAATTTTCTTTACTCATCGCTTTAAAAAGTTCATCATGAGTTGTTATAATATTTTCAATTTCTGAACTATCTTTAGCTTCATTAATAAGCACAGAATTAATCAGAATATTTTTATTTGGAATAGTTTCCGAAAACCCTTTTAATTCTGCCAATGCTTTATGCGAGTTTACAAGTTGCCGATATATGTTTTTGTTCAATTTAATATTTGGTGGGAGAAATGACAATTTGTTTTTATCCATCTAAAATGCCTCCTTAATAATTCTAATTATAAAGAGAATTTAAAGAAAAATCAATATTATATGCGTAAAAAAATAAAAAAATTACTCATATAAATAGTTTGTGGGTAATCATTACTTATTTTATTTTTTCTATACTAAAATTAACGAGAAAATAAAAAAAAGAGCAGTATACTTTTTACAGCCACCGCTCTCAGTCATATATCGTATTAAATTGTTAAGCAACTAAATCAAAATAATTAATAATTATTACTTCAGCAGCACTTTCTCTATAATTATCAATAATCTTTTCAATTTCTAAAGCAACTTTATGCTCTAAATAATATTCACCACATTGCTTACAAACTTTAGCAGGAACATTTTTGATAATAATAATAAAATTATCAAGATCAACAATATGATTTACATTCCCTTTTTCTAAATCATCTTTGCACATCAAGCAATTTTCCATATTGCTTCACCTCCGATTCTTAAAATCGTCTTCCCAAATTTCTTCATCAGGATAATAAGTAGTAATCATCCATAAATTATCATTTCCTGTAGCACAAACTATATGAATTGGTTTTTTATCTTTATTATAGCCTAAAAAAAGACAACTTGGATAAGGATAATCATCAGGATAATTTTCAATAATTTCCTCATTTTTTATTGAAAACATAATATCACTGATTTTTATTCTTCTTTTCTGCATTTTCTTTAGAATATGTTGACTCCAGTTG
>JAXKWB010000171.1:0-14138 GCA_036172385.1 Halanaerobiales bacterium
CCCTCATTTAATATATAAGCTCCCATCTCTTATTGGTTTCCATATTCTTATATTTCTTCATCTGGCTTATTTTTCCTTTAATTTTATTAATTTATTTTTCTTATTTTAAGCTGTTGAAAATTTAATACTGCAAGGGCCAGAAAAATTAAGGAAAGTGTAAGATAAAAAGAAGCTTCTTCTGTATTGAAATTGACATTATATAATGGACGCAAAAAACTGCCAAGGGCAACAGAAAAAAGCAGGCTAAAAGCCTTAAAAAATAGTACTGGTGCCATTAGATAAGCTAATGTTTTCTGTTTAATAAGCATAATTGCAGTAATCAGCATTGCTGGGAGCACAAATACAAGATCAAGAATATATATTGAAAAGGTAAATTCCTGTTTTTCTCCAGCCGCCATTAGTGGCAGCAGCTGACTTGCCCAGAGAATATAAAAAAGAAGTGGTATTAAAATTAGAAAGGTAATTGTCAGGTAATGAAGATACTTATTCAAATTCAATTCCTCAAAATAATGTTTATCATAATTGGCCAGAGCCACCACTATCGACCAGAAAGAAAGTGAGGCCAGTAAGAGATAAAATAAATAAAAGGAATTGTAGAGCTGTTCAATAACATAAATACTATATGCATAAAAAATATAGGCTAAAAAACTTAAAGCTATAATTTGAAGTTTAGTCTCTTTGTTTTTAACTTTTAACGCAAATAAAATCAGCAGAATACTTATTATAAAAGTAATAAGATCCTGAGAAACAACTCCCGGCAGGATTTGCTGACTTACAACTTGACTGTAAATATTTTGATTTGTTAATCCTAATAAAGAAACCAGGAGAGATAAAACAGCAGTTATCAGCCACAATCTTTTATTTAGCTTAAGATTTTTAATCATTATGTTTCACCTTCAGGTAAGGTTTATCATTCATTTTCCTGTAGACTCCATTTTGAAAACCCTGAAACCTCCAGGAAAAATTACCGATTAAAGTATAAAGCCATCTGGGGGAAATCATTGCTTTAGAAGTTTTTTCAATAACCGAATCCGAAAATCTATGATTTCTTACAATATCATCAGCTGCCCGCTCAAGTCCTTTAATTAAATCATTGGCCATTCTACCCATTTCTAATAAAGATCTACCGCTGACTGCTTCCCCCATTCCGATTGATATTCCACCAAGATATTTAAATCCGGCTGCTTGAGCAAACTGTTCACAAACTTTAAGGGCTGTCTTATTTTGATCTGCTTCTGGAAAACCACAGTTAACTATTACAGAAAAACTTTTTCTTTTGTCAGAATCAAGGTTTTTGAGATTTAAATCTTTTCTATTTTCTGCAATTAAGCTCAAAGCCTTAATCACCTTTGCCGGAAGAGTATCTACATAAAGAGGGGCGGCAAGAATTATAATATCTGTTTCTTCTATTTTTTCTAAAAACTGAATTCTTTTAGCTTCAGTACTTATTTCAAAAGGTAGTTGGACAGTTTCAGTTGCAATATCATATTCTTCAATTTTTGAGAGTAGATGTCCACCCAAACTGGCTGAAGAACTATTTTTACTCTTTGGACTCCCAATTAATAAAATTGCTTTTTTAAATTTAATCATTCTGTTCACCTATCTTTTCAGAAATCTCTTTAACAGCATTTTTGAGTTTTTTAGTATCAAAATCATCATCCAGCTCAAGAACTTCAGCCTCAAAAAATAAAGAATGAAAGTTGATAGAATTTCTTTCTACCAGTTCTTTAAAAATCTCACTCTGAACCTGATTAATTCTTTCCATAACTCCAACAGCTAAAATAGATGGATATTTTGAATAACGTTTTCTGTGATGAATTTCTCCTTCAATTCTTTTAAAATAAGGAGAAATTAGAGGTATCATTCTATCTAAAGCCTTTTTGAGCTGATAGGAATAACTGCCAAAAATTACTGGAGTCAAAAAAATTACTAACTCAGAATTAATTAGCTTAGCAGCTGTTTCTCTACCATAATCATCAATTATACAGATTCCAGGTGTTTTAACCCAGCATTTAAAATGACCCAGGCAGTCGGCAATCTCTTTTTCTTTTAATAAGATCTCTTCAACCTTAAAATCATTTGCTTTTAACTCTTCTTTGATGCTTTCAGAAATGTAATTTAAAGAAAGACCATCTATTTCTTCCCCATTTAAAATTAATGCTTTCATATTTTCTCCTTTTAATTGTCATAAAACTATAAGTTTAATTATTAGCTTTCTCGCTTTTCCAGCCAGTTGACCGCAAAATCAACCATTTCTTTTTGATCAAACAATTTTGCCTCTGCCAGCCCAATTTTTGTTCTGCTGTATTTATGTTCTGATTCGTATTTTTTTCCGATTGCTGGAAATAAATCATCATTAAATTCAATATCCTGGTATTTAGCCCAGACATTCTTCCCATCTTTTAAAATTGAAGAACCAAAAATCTTGATTTTAAGATCATATTCTGCTCTGTATTCTGCCAGATGAAGTGAGGTATTGCAGTCATGTCCGACTCCAATTAAAAGTACTTTACCTCCTCTCTTATAAATTCTGGCCAGAGGTGAGTGCTCTCCCAGCGCATAGTCCAGTCTGTGATCGGCTGTAATAGCTTCTGCTTCCTTTCCCCAGGCCGAAAAGGAAAGACAGGGGTGATCACTTCTTAATACATCTGGAAACTTACGAAAGATTTCCGGTGTTACCCTCAGTCCCCTGGTAGGAGTTATTTCTGGTCTGTAGGCAGGCATCTCATCTCTAATTGTCTGATACCACTCTTCTGGTACCGGTGGATTCCCCCAGTATTTGGGTTCTGAATAATCACCACTGTGAGCCGGCATGACCAGTGTTCCTTCCTCAGTAACTGCTTCCTGCAGGGCTTCAATTAGAGCTACTGAACCTCCACAGACCCAGCCCAGCTGACTGAGAGCAGAATGAACAATGACAACTTCCTCTTTTAAATTCAACTTTTTTAGATCAGTAATTAATGATTTCTTTGTAATCGGATTTTTAGTTTTATCGATAATTTCTTTTTCTTTCATATTTACTATCTGCCCCCTTTATTTAATTATTCCACCGTGGAATCTGCATTCATAAACTTTATTATCCGTTTTATAGATGACTTCATCCCCCTTAAAGTATTCAAAATCACCAGTGACCAAGCATTTATACTTCAGTTCACCTTTAGTATACTCAGATGGTCCTCTATAAGGCATTTCCGCTGATACATTTAATAAAGCATCTTTTAGAAAATCGCCTTCAAAGCCGGGTGCCAGGACTTGACCATAATAATTCATAGCCCAAATTGGAGTATCTTTGATCCAGACAGCTTCTTCACCTGCAAATTTCTCTCCTCCCAGATAGCTGTCAATATAAAGAAGCTGCTCCTCCTCATATTTTAGATCATGAGATTGTGGACGTGAAGATTCAACTTCAGCTCCTTTACAAAGCTATTTTTATTTCAGTTTAATCCAGCTGATAATCCTGTCAAATTCAAAACCAAGTGAATAAAATAATTTTTTTGCCTTTAAATTATTCGGCTCAACATTCAAAAAAACATCTTTTCCATTTTTTCTTTTATTTTTGATTAATTTTTCCATAATTAGGTGGGCATAACCCCTTTTCCTGAAATCTTCTCTGACATGGATAAAACCAACTGCACCATCATCATGTGTTAAACCCCAGGCTGCAAGTTCTTTGTTAATAAAAATTCCAGCTGAACAATCTGCCGCTATTCGGTCTTTTATATATGCTTTAGAGGTAAAATCCTGATAGTGAGAATGAGCAAAGATAAAGTCGGCATCTTTACTTTTTAGTTCCCTGATTTCTAATTCTTTTTCGGTTTTAAAATTTTCGCTGCTGCTTTCAATTATTTTCTGTATTGAGAGGTCCAATTTAGCTTCATCAGGTAGAATTAATCTTTCAGTTTTTAACTCCCATTCAAATTCTCTGTTTTGTGTGATAACTGGAATCATCCATTTTTCTAAAGCAGCAAAGTAATTTGTTCTCCCCTCTAATCTTTTTAAAAGCTCAACTAATTCGTTTTTACTCTCAACGGCTGGGTAGCACCATAAGTGATCTGTTCTAACAGTAATCAAGTAAGAATCTTTATATTTCAAACTACTTTTGATACCATAGTTTTCTATTACTCCGATCAGGCTGATATTTTGAGCTCTATTTTTATTTAACTGTTCGATAATCTTATTTTTAATCATCTTAATCTCCCTAACTTAATCTAGTTATCCATCTGGGGTTTTTTGTCTATCATTAAACTTAAAATATTTCAATTCTAAACTTTTTCAGCCTGATAAAAGCGGGTTAAGATAGCACCCAGGATTCCAACAAGTCCGATCATCCAGAATCCCATTTTTAGACCGGCAAAATCGCTGATTGTCCCAACAAATATTGGCCCTATAAACATTCCCAGGCCATAAATTGCCTGGAAGAAGCCCATTGCAGTTCCTCTTTTATTTGCCCTCACATTTTTAATACTTAAACCCATTAAGACAGGGAAAATCATTCCCTGCGAAAAACCATTCAGCATCTGAACAAAAAATAGGAGATAAAGTTCTTTGACAAATGGTACCAAAATACAGGAAACTGCCAGCAGTAAAAAACCAATTGTAACTGTGTCTTTTTCTCCCAGCTTTTTGCTAAAATAGCTGCCGCTTAAATAGGAAGATATGATTCCAGGAATTGTTGTAATCGTTGTTAAAAGACCTAAATGAAAACTTGTTGCTCCCAGGTTTTTGGCAGCCACTGGAATAAAACCAAATGTGGTAGAATGAGCAATCATCATCATTAAAATTGCCAGAAAAGAAACAGTCAGCAGACTTCTATTTTTGGCCACTTTGATTATTTCTTTTAAAGTAATTGCCTTATGATCAATTTTTTTATTTTCATCAACCTTAAGGCTTAAAATAAAGCCGGTGATTCCTGCTCCTGCCGCCAGCAAAAAGGGATACTGCTGACTTAGACTCTGAGCAATTAGCCCTCCTAAAAGCATACCTACTACCTGCCCTGATTTATTGGAAGCATTGATGATTCCAATGGCATGAGCAGTGTCATCATCTTTAAAATAGGAAGAAAAAAGGACAGTAAAACTGACCCAGGTAGCCGCAGATGCTCCAGCAAGAGAGCGAAAAACTAAAATAAGAGCAGGTGTTTCTGCAAACCACATCCCTACGGTACTGATTACACTCAGTAAAATTCCAAGATTAACAAATATTTTTTTCTTATTAATTCTATCCGAATAAATTCCCAGCGGAATTCGAATCAGCATCTGGGTAAATCCATAGGAACCTAAAATTAAACCGATCACTTTATGTGATGCCCCAAGTGATTCTAGGTAGGGAGAAAAGGTTGGAATATAGGCATACATTGAAAACCAGTAAAAAGCAGTGACAAAAATGAACAATCGAATATTTTTCTTATTTTTAGACATTTAAAAACCTCATATTATAGTATTTATTACTTAATTAATAATTTATGTACAGTAGTTATACTTCGTGATAGATAAATATTTTCCTTCATCAAAAGCAAAAAGCAGACCAGTTAATAACTGATCTGCACTTGAAATTATTTATTTTCTCTTTTATTTTGATAAGATTAATTATTAAACTTAAATTCACCATTTTCAAAATCTACTTCTACTGTATCTCCTTCTTCTATTTTTTCTTCTAAGAGCAGCATGGCAAGTTCGTCTTTAATTTGATTTTGAATAACTCTTCGTAAAGGTCGAGCACCATAGGCGGGATCAAAGCCAAGCTCTAAGAGTTCTTCTTTAGCAGCTTTAGTCAGGTCAATTTCAATGTCCTGTTCAGACAGGTTATCCTGCAGATAAGAAATCTGGATATCGATAATCTTAAAGATATCTTCCTTAGTTAAGGAGTGGAAGATTATCTTTTCATCAATTCTATTTAAAAACTCAGGTCTAAACTGTCCTCTCAAAGCCTCATCAATTTCTTCTCTAATTTCAGCTTCATCTTCTAAATTCTGAATATACTGAGAGCCAACATTGGAAGTCATAATAATTACTGTATTTCTAAAATCAACTTCCTTACCCTGGCTGTCAGTTAAAACTCCATCATCAAGAATCTGGAGCAGGATATTAAATACATCCGGATGAGCTTTTTCTATTTCATCAAATAAAATTACAGAATAGGGATTACGTCTCACTTTTTCTGTCAGCTGTCCACCTTCTTCAAATCCGACATAGCCGGGAGGGGAACCGATTAGTTTGGAAACTGCATGTCTTTCCATATACTCTGACATGTCAATTCTGGTCAGTGCCCTCTCATCATCAAAGAGATATTCGGCCAGTGTTTTGGCAAGCTCAGTTTTACCAACACCGGTTGGTCCCATAAACATAAAAGAAGCAAGTGGTCGATTGGCATCCTGAAGACCTGTGCGCGAGCGGCGAATTGCATTACTGACTGCCTTAACAGCATCATGCTGGCCGACAACACGTTTTTCTAATTCATCTTCTAAGTGAATCAGTTTTTCCTTTTCTTCTTCCATCAGCTTCTGCAGTGGGATATCTGTCCAGAGAGATACAATTTCTGCTATATCCTCTTCGGTCACTTCTTCTTTAACCAGATGGGTGGCCTCTTTTTGTGATTCCTCTACTTTTTTACTAACCTCAGCCAGCTCCTTGCGCAGCTCATTTAGCTCACCATAGCGGAGGCGGGCAGCTTCCTCATAATTTGCTTCTCTTTCAGCAGCTTCAGCTCGATATTCAATCTGATCAATCTTTTCTTTCAGCTCCTGTATTTTAGCCAGCTGCTCTTTTTCATTTTTCCCTTTTAGACGCAGGGGATCACGCTTATCTTTTAATTCCTGCAGCTTTTCTTCAATATCTTCTAATCTATCCTGGGCCTCTTCTGTAGCTTCACTTTTTAAAGCCTCTTTTTCTGTCTCCAGCCTTCTTACTCTGCGGTCCAGTTCATCAATTTCTATCGGCATCGAATCAATTTCAATTCTGATTTTAGAAGCCGCCTCGTCAATTAAATCAATTGCTTTATCAGGCAGAAATCTTTCTGTTAAGTAGCGGTCAGAAAGTTTAGCAGCAGCTACAATTGCGTTATCAGTAATTTTAATTCCATGGTGAATTTCGTATTTTTCTTTTAAACCTCTTAAAATTGAAACTGTATCTTCAATATCCGGCTCTGAAACCTGTACTGGCTGGAATCTTCTTTCTAAGGCTGCATCTTTTTCGATATGCTTTTTATATTCTCCCAGAGTAGTTGCTCCAACACAGTGCAGTTCACCGCGAGCCAGAGCTGGTTTTAAAAGGTTGGCTGCATCCATTGAACCTTCAGTAGCTCCAGCTCCAACTAAAGTGTGCATTTCATCAATAAAGAGAATAATCTGCCCTTCAGCCTTTTTAATTTCCTTTAAGACTGACTTTAATCTTTCTTCAAATTCACCTCTAAATTTGGTTCCGGCTACCAAGGAACCCATATCAAGGGAGATTACCTTTTTCTTTTTTAAGCCTTCTGGAACATCACCATTGATAATTCTCTGTGCCAATCCTTCTACAATCGCAGTTTTACCGACACCTGGGTCACCGATTAAAACCGGATTGTTTTTACGGCGCCGTGATAAAACCTGCATCACTCTTCTAATTAGATTATCACGTCCAATCACAGGGTCCAGTTTTCCTTCTTTTGCCTGCTCAGTGATATCAATTGTATATTTTTCTAAAACATTAAACCCCTCTTCTCCCTGCTGGGAATCAATTTTATCTCCACCTCGGACTTCCATAATAATCTGCTTTAAATCATTGTAATTTATATTTTTTTGATAAAGCATTTTACCTAAATCAGTTTTTCTACTTTTTAAAATAGCCAGCAAAAAATGCTCAGTGGATACATACTGATCTCCAAGTCCATCTGCCTGTTTTTCAGCCTCCCGCATGATATCATTTAACTGATGTGACATATAAGCCTGTCCACCCTGTTCAGAATAAACCTGGGGCAGCTTCTGCAGCAGCTTTTCGTTCTCTGCCTTTAATTCTGCTAGATTTGCTTCGGCTTTCTGCAGCAGTGGAATTACTATACCATCATCCTGATTTAATAATGCTTTAAATAAATGAGAAGGAAATATTTCCTGATGCTGATAGTCCTTAGCAATGTTTTGTGCTTCTACCAGGCTCTGCTGTGCCTTACGTGTAAACTTTTCCATATCCATCTTTTATTCCCCCTTTGAGACTAAATATTCAATTTTAGATTAATTTTAGATTTACTTTCTATTTTAATTATAATACAAAGGTCAGAGAAGGTCAAGAGCTTTAAAAGAGGAATTTAATCTTTTTAATTGAATAAGTAATATAAGGGTACCGGGTACTTGGATAAATTTTCAAATTAAATTTTCAGACTAACTATTATATGGTAAATTTATCCAAGTACCCGGTGCCAGTCGAAAGGAAGTGATTAAAATTTCTCAACTTAATTTTTTACAGGCTGTTAATAAATTTAAAAAATATCTGGGTGTAGAAAAGGGATATTCGGAGCTGACAATTAAAGAATACGATAGTGATCTACATCAATTACATAAATATCTGCTGGAAGAACTTGATTTTAAAGAGGGATTTAGACCGGATGAGGTGGATCGGCTTGATATCTCAGAATTTCTGGCTGATGCGGTGATTGTAAATGATAATAAGGCGGTTACCAGAAATCGTAAACTCTTTGCTGTTCGTTCTTTTTACAAATATCTGCTTCATTATGGAATTGTCACTAAAAATCCGGCTGAAGCAATAGAAAGCAGTAAAACAGATACCAGACTGGAGCCAATTTATTTAAAGTTAAAGGAAGCTCAGAAGTTCATCCAGGCTATTGATGAACATGGTGGAATCAACCGTCTCCGGGATCTGGCAATAGTTAAGCTCTTTTTATATGCTGGCCTCCGCATCTCAGAGTTGGTTAATCTTGATTTTGACAATATTGATTTTGAAGATGGTTCAATTAAGTTTTACGGTAAGGGTAAAAAAGAGAGGTATGTGCCGCTGCATCACGATGTAGTTTTAGCAATCAGACGTTATATGAGAGAAAGAAATTCAATTGAAATTAAAGAAAGTGATGCTCGGCAGGCAGTTTTCATTTCCCGTCACGGCAGAAGAATTAATCCGAGGACTATTCAGCTTTTTGTTAAAAAGTATGCCAAAAAAGCGGTTTTAGGCAGAGCTGATAAAATTACCCCTCACAAACTCCGCCATACTTTTGCTTCTACTCTTTACAGGCAGACTAAGGATATCAAGGTACTGCAGGACCTTTTGGGGCATGCCAATCTTTCTACAACTCAGATTTACACCCATGTCGACACTGAAGAAAAGAAAAATGCCATTGATGAAATGCCTGATTTTTAGAACTTAAAAACCAACTTAATTCAAAAAAACCGGATATCTGGAAATATTATCCAGGTACCCGGTACCATTTAAATTATTTTTTTCAATTTCTCTACCAGCTCATCAATTTCAAATTTAGTAATATTAAGGGCTGGTAAAAAGCGGATCACTTTACCTTTAACAATATTCAGCAGAATCCCTTCTGCCTGAGCCTGATCTCTTAAATCAGGGATTTCTTCTTTTAGTTCAATTCCCAGCATTAGGCCAATTCCTCTGATATCTTCAATCTTTTCCGAATCAAGTTCTTTTAATCTGTTCAGAAAATATTCTCCTTTTTCAGTAATCGAAGCTTCCATTGTTTCCAGCTCTTCTAAAACAACTTTTGCCCCTCTTAAAGCCAGTGGATTAGGCGCAAAGGTTGAACCGTGATCACCGGGTTCTAAAACTTTAGTCATTTCTCCCTTCATCACCACACCACCCAGTGGTAGACCACCACCAAGTGCTTTAGCAGCAGTAATTAAATCAGGTTTAAGATCAAAATGCTGATAGGAATATCTCTTTGCAGTTCTGTAAAGTCCGGCCTGAACCTCATCAACTGCCAGTATCCAGTCATTCTGATCAATCTGCTTATTTAACTCAGCTACAAATTCTTCTGATGCTGGCTGAACTCCACCAGATCCCTGCAGAGGTTCAAAAAACACTGCCTTGATATCAGGATTATTGGCTGCGGTCTCTTTTAGGCTCTCAAGATCATTAAACTCAGCTTCGATTGTGTCCGGCAGCAGCGGCTTAAACTGATCTCTGATGCCCGGAAAACCGTTAACCGAAAGTGCCCCCAGGCTTCTGCCGTGAAAAGAATTGCTGAAAAATAATATTTTGCCTTCTCCAATTTTCTTTTTAATAACCTTTAAAGCAAGCTCAGTTGCTTCAGTTCCAGAATTAACAAAAAATACTTTATCACCAGGATCACTTATTAACTCAGCGACTCTTTCTGTATCCTGGTCCAAAAAATAATTAGATGTATGTGCATATTTATGCAGTTTATCACTAATTGCATCCACTACTTCAGGATGGCTGTGGCCTAAAGCCATTACTCCAATTCCAGCAAAGGTATCAAAATATTTATTGCCCTCCGTATCATAAATATAAATACCCTCTGCTCTTTCGATAGTAAAATCATAATTGTTATAAAGTTTTAAATAGCGCATTTTTAAAACATCCTTTATCAATATATTTGGGAATAGATATAATTTGCCTGCCTAATTTTAAAAAAGCTGACCAAAATTAATTCAGCCAGCCTTAATCTTAAAATTGATTTTTAAAGTTGGCGTAGACTTGCCATTACTTCTGTTTTTTGTTTTGTCTGATCATCTACATCTTTAATTTTTTTAGCAGGAGCACCGGCATAAACTGCACCAGCAGGAACATCATCAATAACAATCGAACCAGCTGCAATAACAGCACCTTCGCCGATTTGAACTCCTTCTAAAACAACTGCATTAGCTCCAATCAGTACATTATCTTCTACAATAACCGGATCAGCACTTGGCGGTTCAATTACTCCGGCCAGCACAGTTCCTGCACCGATATGGCAGTTATCACCAACAGTTGCTCTTCCACCGAGCACTGTGTTCATATCAATCATTGTATTCTCACCAATTTTAGCACCAATATTGATTACAGCTCCCATCATTAAAACACAGCCATCACCAATTTCAACCTGATCCCGAATATGTACACCTGGCTCAATGCGGCAGTTGTACTGACTGTAATCAGCTAATGGTATAGCAGAATTTAACCTATCCATTTCAATTCTGGACTGAGTTAATTTATCTCCCAGCTTTTCTTTTAAAGTTTCTGCTGCTTTCAACTCACAGAAAACAACTCCGGAGCTGTCATCACCATAATATTCATAACTACTTAAAACTTCTTTTAATCCTTCACCCTTGATATAAAACTTAACAGGTGTTTTTTTAGTCGAATTTGAAATATAGTCAATTAAATCGAAAGAATTCATTTTTTTGCCTCCAGTTATATCTTTTTATTAAGGTTTATCATTTTGACTTAAGTTTCATCACTTAAAATTTGACTGAATGTATAAAATCCAGGCTCAAGGTTTAAAATTGCCTCAGCACTCATTAAGACACCTCTGGTAAAAGCCTCTCTCGAATAAGCTCTGTGCTTTAGAGTCAGCACCTCACCGGTACTGGCAAAGTCAACTTCGTGTTCCCCAAACTCTGATCCCAGTCTTTTAGAATGCATTTCGACCTCTCTATCCAGAAGGTCTCCCAGCATAATTGCTGTTCCAGATGGTTTATCCTTTTTAAAGCGGTGATGAGTCTCAGAAATTTCTATATCCCAGTCCTGATCAACATACTGATTTACCTTTTTAATCAATTCAGATAAAATATTAATTCCAATCGAAAAATTAAAACTCTGAATCACCGGCACTTTTTTAGCCAGCTTATCCAACTTAGCAAAATCAGCTTCATCTAAACCGGTAGTCCCAATTACCAGCGGCACCTCTTTTTCTTCAATTACTCTGACTGTATCAGCAAAAGCTTCTTTTAGAGAGAAATCGATAATTACATCCGGCTTTTCAATTTCCTTTTCCCCATTTTCATCTTTCTGATAGACCAGTTTATGGCCAGCTTCAGAAAACAAATCTTCTATCGCCTGACCCATTCGACCAGAATAACCTATGATTCCATATTTCATACAATATCCAGCTCCTTCATCTCAGTTAAAATTAATTCCTGATGTTCTTTACTTAAATTAACTAAAGGACGTCGCAGATTATTATTGGAGAGTCCAAGCTGCTGCATAGCAAATTTAATTGGAATTGGATTAACATCAACAAAAATCAGCCGCATTAATTTTAAGTATTTATAATGTAAGTCTCTCGCAGCCTGATAATCTCCGGCTAAAATATGAGAAGTGATTTCCTTCATTACTCCCGGCATTAGATTTGAAAATACCGAAATAACTCCACTACCGCCACAGAGCATCAGTGGTAAAGCCTGGTCATCATTGCCAGAAAGAATAGTTTTACTGTCTCTGGCAATTTCGATCACATTTAAAATCTGGCTCATGTCTCCACTTGCTTCCTTAATTGCAACAATATTATCTTCCATCTCAGCCATTTTCTTAAAAGTCTCTGGTTCAATATTAACTCCAGTTCTGGAAGGTACATTGTAGGCAATAATCGGAAGTTCAGTCTGCCTGGCAATATGTGTATAGTGATCGACCAATCCTGCCTGACTTGTCTTGTTATAATAAGGGGTTACAATTAAAAGTCCATCAGCACCCTGTTCTTCGGCCAGTTTATTCATTTCAATGACTTTCACTGTATCATTTGTCCCGGTCCCAACAATTACAGGTACCTCACCAGCTGCCTTTGTAATTGCCATTTCGGTTAATTTTTTTCTTTCCTCTAAATGTACAGTCGGTGATTCCCCCGTAGTTCCCAGTACCACAAGTGCATCAACATTGTTTTCTAATTGATGATCTAAAATCTTTTCAAATAAATCATAATCAACCTCACCATTGTCTTTAAAAGGAGTAATCAACGCTGTACCTACACCTTTAAACATATTAATAGCCTCCTATTACAGTAGTTGTATAATCTTCAAAAGTTTCATCACGCCTGATCTGCTTTACTTTACCATCAGTTGTGTACAAAAATTCTCCGTTTCTGAGCATTCCATTATAATTAAAACCCATTGAGTGTCCATGAGCCCCTGTATCATGAATCACAATCAGATCTCCCAATTTACTCTTAAGAAGCTGGCGGTCAATTGCAAATTTATCATTGTTTTCACAGAGAGAGCCAACTACATCATATTCTTCTGATTTTTCTTCCCCGCGAGCTTCTGCATTAATATTGGTTAAATGGTGATAGCTTCTGTACATTGCCGGTCTCATTAAATCTGACATCGAAGCATCTACACCCAGATATTTTTTGTATGTTTCTTTTTTCTTAATCACTTCTGTCACTAAATAACCAGATTCGCCAGTGATGTAGCGGCCAGATTCCATAAAAATCTTGGGCTGCAGTCCATTTACCTTTAAAACTTTATCGTAGGCTTCATTTACCGCCCCTGATATTGCATCTAGATCAACAAAGTCTTCCGGTTGATAGGGAATTCCAACTCCCCCGCCAATATTAATAAAATCAATCTCAATCTTAAACTCATTAATAATCTCTCTGGCAAATTCAAAAAGCATTTCTGTATACTCGCCAAAAATCTGAGCATTATTTTCATTAGAAACTACCATTGTATGCAGTCCTATTGACTTAATTCCCTGTTCAGCCAGAAAACTAACTGCCTCTTTAATCTGTTCAGCAGTTGAGCCAAATTTTGATTCTTTAGAATCTCCCATTATCTCATTTTCAATTGAGCCGGGGTTTAATCTAAAACAAATATTTTCCGGTATAATATCCTTTTCAAAAAGCTCATAAATATCTGCTGCCCAGTCAATATTTATAATGCAGCCTTTATCTACTGCATATCTGTAGGCATCAATTGTAGTCAGATTGGAGGTGAACATTATCTCCTCTCCTCTAAAACCAGCCATTTCTGCCAGTTTAATTTCGGTTACAGTTGCTGCATCAACACCACAGCTGTTTTCCTTCATTATTTTTAAAACATGAGGATTTGGATTGGCTTTAATGGCAAAAAATTCTTTAAAATCAGCCCAGTTAAAAGAAGAAATTAAATTATTTAAACGATCAACAATAGTCTGCTCATTATAAATGTGAAACGGAGTTCCATATTCTTTTACTGTTTTTCTAATTTTACTTTCAGGTATAGTTAT
>JAXKWB010000172.1:0-9200 GCA_036172385.1 Halanaerobiales bacterium
TTCCTTTCTACTTTACAATTCTACTCTTAAATGAGTTGTCTATCATAATTATATTAAAATTCTCACCTAAATGCAAAATACTTAAGCTTTTGAATGTGTCAATAAGCCTTTAAAAATATATTTCCCCAAAAAAGAAAAAAGCCCTTTAAATTAAGCAGACTCTCACTTAATCTAGGGACTTTAAATTATCCTGAATTAGTTTTAACTTATATATTTTTGCTTATTACTTCAGCTGCTGGTATTTACTAATTATTTCTTTCCCCAGTTCACTGTCACTGCTAATGCTAGTTATTTCTTCTAGTGCCTGGTCTATACCTATATCATTAATCAGCTGCTGCATTTTCTGTGACTGTTCATCTTCTTTTACATCAAAAAACAGGGCGGCAGCAATACTTTTACTCAAGCCTGTAGGTGATATATCATTTTCTACCGCCCGTAAAGCTGGCTTAACCAGTCTGTCCTCCTCAGAAAGCTTACGCATTGGCTCTCTGCCAACTCTTTCCACAGAATCTTTTAAGGCAGGGTTCATAAATCTTTTTAATATTTTTTCAATATACTGCTCATGCTGTTTAGAATCAAAATCATAAAGCTTGACTAGACTTTGACCGGACTCCTTCAGGGCTGATTTAACAGTATCATAAATTTTATCATCTTTTATTGCCTGATGAATATACTGATAATTGTAATAAAAACCAAGATAGGCTGTGGCAGCATGACCTGTATTTAAAGTATAGATCTTCCTTTCCACAAAAGCTAATAAGTTATCACTTGGTGTCATTCCTTCTATTATTGGGATTTTACCTTTAAATTGGGTTTTATCTACAATCCACTCTTTAAATGGCTCCACTTTAACATCCAGCCTGTTTTCATTCTCCTGGGGAGGAACAATTCTATCAACAGCTGAATCTACAAAACCTACCTTTTTTTCTGCCTTTTGCTCTTCGGCCTGGGTTAAAAATTTATAAACCTCTTTTTTAAGCTTACTGGTTGCTCTAACAGCATTTTCACAGGCTATAATATTTAATTTTTTGTTTGAGGCCTCAGCTATTCTCAATTTAATGCCTTCTGCAATAACCTCAGCCAGATATTTGAGATTGTTGACCCCGACTGCTGTAGTAATCAGATCAGCATCTTTGATTTCTTCAGCAACCTGATAAGTTTTATTACTTAAAATTCCTCTTACATTGTCTACCTGATAGTGTTTTTCTTTTTCATCCCCTACTTCAGAAACCTGGTAAGAATTTTTCTCATTTAACTCAGTAATAATCTCCTGATCAATATCTGCAAAAACCACTTTATAATCTGACAAATTCAATAAAAGTCCAATAAAACCTCGACCAATATTTCCAGCTCCAAAATGTAAAGCTTTTTTCATTCTCTCACCTTCTTCTAAAATTTTAAACTTATAACAACTCTTCTAGCACAGTTTTTTTATTATCAGTCTTAGTTAAGGCTTCTGTTTTTTCCTCATCCTGCAGTATAGTTGCCAGATTCTGTAATATCTGCAGGTGTTCATCACCTTTACCAGCTATTCCGATTACTAGATAGGCTGTATTACCATCACCAAAATCAACACCTTCAGGTATCTGGACAAAAGAAAGCCCTGTCTTTTTAATATATTTTTTCGCTTTATTGGTTCCATGGGGGATTGCTACTCCATTACCCATAAATGTGGAGACATCTTTTTCTCTTTCCTGCATTGCCTCCAGATAATCTTTTTCAACATAACCATTTTCATACAGTAATTTTCCTGCTATTTCGACTGCATCTTCTCTACTGTCTGCCTGCACACCCAATTTAATTAATTCCTCAGTCATTATTTCATTTTGCTTTTTCTTAAAAAAATCTGAAAATCCCATTTTATATCCCTCTCTTTCTAAAATCAAACTCTAGTTTTGTGTTAAAATAAATATTTATCGGTCAATCATAAAATCATTAAAATAACCTGACATCAATTCTTTAAAATATTTAAGAAATTCCTCACGAGAACCACGACTTATAATTTGACTAAAATTTTCATTTTCAATAATTGAAGAACTAAATTTACTTAAGAGATTAATCTCTTCTTTTAGCATTTTCTCAGGAGCCAGCAGCACAATAATTCGATCTATAACGCTCTCGTTTTTATTATTTCTTACTGTAAGGGGCTTCTTTAGTTTAACCAGAGAGATAAAAGGATAGTCAACACCTTCACTCCTGCCGTGCAGTAAGGCAAGCTGCATTTCTGGAATAATCGTAGCTCCCTTTTTTTCTCTTTCGACAAGGGCCTGATAAACCCTGGTAGAGTCAAAACTATCCGGCAGATAATTATCACTGCAGATTTTTTTGAATATTTCTTGATAATTCTTCAATTTATCAAATTCAATTACTTTAAATTCTCTAATTAACTTGAGAATATCATTAGATAATCTGGATGTTAATTCCAGACGCTTTTCAAAAGCTCCCTCAGCAGCCGTAATACTTTTTGTTTTTTTCTGCTGTGCTTTATTAATATTTATCTGTTTAATCTTATTATTTATTTTTCTAATGTCTTCTTTAACTAAGACTGGAGAGACCACCACTGTCTTTTCTGCATATTTATCCAGATTCACTGTCGAAATGATAAGATCAATTTGATTATTCTCTAAATGTTTTTCAATATTTAGAGCTGAAGTTTCAGCTGTAATTTCCAGCTGATCAAGTGTTTTTTTCAGCCGGGCAGCCAGGATGCGGGAGCTTCCAATTCCACTGGAACAAACTACTAAAGTATTAATCTTTGAAAAGTAAAAATCAGCATTTTCTAAAGCAGAAGCAATATGCATTGTTAAATATCCAATTTCAGAATCAGGAATTTCACAGTTAAGTTCCTCAACCAGCACTGCCGCTGCCTCTTTAGTAATTTTAAAAATATCACTATATTCTCTTTTTAAATCCTTTAGAATAGGATTTCTAATCTCCATCCCCATTTCCAGGCGGGATACTGCCGGTTCTAAATGAGTAGTTAAACCGGAAATCAAATTATAATCATCAGCTAATTTTACCTTTAATTTATTTTCAACTTCTCTGACCAGCATTCTGGCTAATTTAATTGCTTCCAGTTCTTCATCTGCGAGCGGTTCTTCTATCATTTCTACATTTTTTCTTATTTTGGCACCTTTTAAATGCATTGTAATAAAAGCTTTTTCATCTTCCGGAATTGTCAGCTCAAAAACTTTTTCCAATTTAGCTGCAATTTTTTCTGCTAATTTATATTCTTTATTTCTCTTTAATTTCTCCAGTTTTTCTGATTCTATAGAAATTTCTTCATTATTTTCCAGTCTTTTAACAGCCAGAGCCAGATGAATTAACAAACCAATATAAGAGCTGTTAACCATCTGAAAATCATTTTGCTTTAAAATTTGATTAATACTTTTTTCTATTTTATTGGAAGTCTCATAGCTAATAAAGTTTAAAATATCAAGTTTAGTTTTTGAAATTTCTTTTTCATTTCCACTCTTATTAATATTATTATCAACATTATTCCGAATTATATCCAGTACCTTTTCTTCACCAAAATCCTCATATAAAAAATCAATAACTGCCCGCCTGAATTTTTCTTCTGAGCCCTCCAGAAACACACCTATTCCCTGTTTTCGGTTGAGCTCAAGTCCTCTTTTCTCAAACCACTCAGCCACCCTGTTAAGATCATAGCTAATAGTCGCTTCTGTTACAGCCAGCTGATGGGCCAGAGCTGTTAATTTTTGAAAACGGTCTGAAAAAATGAACTGTTTTATTATATATCTTTTTCTTCCTGCCGGAGAATATTCCGAAATCGATTCCTTTTTGTTTAACTTTTTTTGATACTGTTTAAGAATCCCTTTTTTAGCAGTAACTGTAGTACCTACACTCGGTTTAGAAATAATATTTAAATCAGAATCTTTAAATGATTTTTTTAATGATGCCATTTCTCTAGAAATCGTTCGCTTACTCACACCGAGTTCTTCCGCAAGTTCTTTTACTGTAAGATAATCATTTTTATTAATTAAAATCTTTACTATCTTTTTTTCCCGGGAAGTTAAATTGTCAATTTTCATTTTTTACCTCTTCCTCAGCTAACCAAATTGATTATAGGATGTTTGATATATAATTCTACAGTAGATATTAATTAAAACAAATAAAGTGGCAGCTGCCACTTTATTTGTCTGTCACTTTTACTTCTGATTCTTTTTTAATCTTTCTACTAATTCATCATAAACAGGACTGCCCATAAAGTTCTCGATAACTAAAAATTCACTATCCGGCACCCGCTTTTTGGCTCTTTCTAATAAAGAACCGTGAAGCAGAACAATGTCACTGTCTTTAGGTATTTCGTCAATAGAAGAATTATCAACATTAATATCAAGTCCGGCATCCTGAATTTTATTTCTTAATTGAGTTGCTGCCATAGCACTGGATCCCATACCAGCATCACAGGCTACAATAATTTTGCTAATTTCCTCCGGGCTCTTACTAATCTGCTCAGATACATCCTTACTTTCAGTAATCTGATCAGAGACCGAAGATTTTTTACCTTTCATATTCTCCATTTGAGCGGTAGCTGATCCCAGAGAACCAGTTTCTTCTGGATGAGATGTTGTTTTTAAAATTATCCAGCCGACTCCAAAGGAAACCAGAGCAGATAAAAAGATACCTGACAGGACAGGAATAAAGCTGCCGGGAGGAGTCATTGCCAATTCAGCAAAAATACTACCAGGAGAAGGTGTTGCCACAAGTCCTGCATTTGTTACAACAAAAGTAAATACTCCAGTCATCCCACCTGCTATTACAGATAAAATCATACTTGGCTTCATTAACACATAAGGGAAATATATTTCGTGAATACCCCCGAAAAAATGAATAATAATTGAGCCAGGAGCAGTTGATTTAGCATTTCCTTTACCGGCAGCCCAGTAAGCAAGCAAAAGTCCAAGTCCCGGGCCAGGATTTGTTTCCAGCAAAAACATAATTGATTTACCCATTTCTTCTACCTGCTGAACTCCAATTGGAGCTAATACACCGTGATTAAGCGCATTATTTAGAAATAATACTTTTGCCGGTTCAATAATTATGGAAACTAAAGGTAATAAACCAGCATTAACTATCCATTCAACCCCGAATCTTAAAACTTCATTTAAAGCAGAAACAATTGGACCAATTACAACATAAGCAAGTAATGATAGTAACATGCCGATAATTCCGGAAGAAAAGTTATTGACTAACATTTCAAAACCGGCTTTGATTTTACCTTCTACAGCCTGATCAAATTTCTTAATTGTCCAGCCACCAATAGGACCCATGACCATAGCACCTAAAAACATTGGAACATTAGCACCAACAATAGTACCCATCGTAGCTACTGCACCAACAACTCCACCTCTTCTGCCGCTGACAAGTTTACCACCTGTATAACCAATCAGCAGCGGTAATAAATAGTTAATCATTGGTCCAACTAAAGATGCAAGTCCTTCATTTGGAAACCAGCCATCAGGAATAAATAAAGCAGTAATCAAACCCCAGGCGATGAAGGCACCAATATTGGGCATGATCATCCCACTCAAAAATCGACCAAAACTTTGAATTTTTTCTCTCATAATTTCACTCCCTATTTTAGTAGAAATAATTTAAATTAATTATTAGAACCTTTTAACTTAAGTTAATGATACTACTACTAATTAATAAATACAAGGATATCAATTTAAGATTATGGCTGTATAACTTACTGCCATTTTTTAATAATGTGCTGTAAACAGAAATAACCGGCACTCTAATTCAGGCTAAACCTAAACCAGAGCTCCGGTTAATTAAAAACTTCTTATTTAAATATATATAGTTTTGTTCCTATTCTACAGTTACACTTTTGGCCAGATTACGGGGCTGATCTATCGCACATTCTCTTTCAACCGCTACATAATATGCCAGCAGCTGCAGAGGAACGGTTGAAAGAATACCTGTTAATAGTTCGTTGGTAGCAGGTATTTCAAATCTGTAATCAATATCATCCAGATCTTTTTCTCCCTCAGTTACCACAGCTGTCACAACTCCATCTCTTGCTTTAACTTCTTTAATATTACTTAAGGTTTTATCAATAACATCAGGCTGAGTAGCAACTGCAATCACCGGTACTCCTTCTTCAACCAGAGCTAAAGTTCCATGCTTTAGTTCACCAGCAGGATATGATTCTGCGTGGATATAAGAAATTTCTTTAAGTTTAAGTGAAGCTTCTTCTACCACAGCATTATCTAAACCGCGGCCAATATAAAATATATTCTCGCGCTCAGCATAATTACTAATCTGAGATTTAATCTCTGCTTCATTTTTTTCTATAACTTCTTTTATTTGTTCTGGTATCCGTCTAAAGCTGCTTATTATTTTTCTGCTTTTATCATCTGCTAATAATCCTTTAATTCTGGCAAAGTAAATTGCCAGCAGATATTGAACAGTAATCATTCCAATATAGGCTTTGGTAGAAGCTACAGCTATTTCTGGACCTGCATGAATATAAATAACATCATCTGATTCCCTGGCAATTGTACTTCCCACTACATTACAAATACCAATAATCCGGGCCCCCTTAGCTTTAGATTCTCTCACAGCAGCCAGAGTATCAGCTGTTTCTCCAGACTGACTGACTACAACTACAAGAGTATTCTCATCAACAATAGGATCTCGATATCTAAATTCAGATGCTATAGCAACCTCCACTGGAATTCGGGCCAGCTTTTCGATAGCATATTTCCCTACTAAACCAGAATTATAGGCAGTTCCACAGGCAACAATATATATTTTATTATATTTATTTAGTTCTTCCTGATCCATAGTAAAGCCTTCAAATTTAACATCTGTTGCTGTTAAACGCCCATTTATGCAATTCTTTACTGTTTCCGGCTGCTCATGGATTTCTTTTAACATAAAATGATCATATCCACCTTTTTCAGCCATGGAAGCTTCCCAGTCAACATTAAATATTTCTTTATCCAGTTCTTCACCTTCCACCGTATAAGTTTTTACACCCTGATGTTCAAGTACAGCCATTTCGTTATCATCTAAAATATAAACATTTCTGGTATGATCCAGAATAGCGGGAATATCTGAACCAATAAAATACTCATCTTCTCCCAGACCAATGATTAAAGGACTGTCTTTCCGGACAGCAACAATTTTTTCTTTCTCTTTTTTTGATAATACAGCTATTGCATAAGAACCTTCCAGTAAATCAACTGCTCTGCGGACAGCTTCTTCTATATTTCCCTGATAGAATTTGGAAATTAAATTAGGAATAACTTCTGTATCAGTTTCCGAATCAAAATTATATCCCTCTTTTTTTAATTGATTTTTCAATTCCAGGTAATTTTCAATAATTCCATTGTGCACAACCACAAATTCTCCTTCTGAACTTTGATGGGGGTGAGAATTAGGGGTTGAAGGCTTACCATGAGTTGCCCAGCGAGTATGACCAATCCCAACATTCCCGCGGGGAGATTTCTGCTTAAGTATTTCTTCTAAGCTGTTTAACTTACCTTTCTTTTTAACTAAGGCTATCCCCTGTGTTTCCTGAACAGCAATCCCGGCTGAGTCATAACCTCTATATTCTAACTTTTTTAATCCTTCCAGTAAAATCGGTGCTGCGTCTTTTTTTCCAATATAACCAACAATTCCACACATATATTTTAACCTCCATTATATTCGTATCTTTTAAATCAATTGTTTTTAATACTTATTTACACAATATTTAACTGTCAGCTGCTGTTTATTTCCTCTGTCTCAACAATTACCTGCTGATTTTAAGAAATAAACTTTAGGTAGACAACCTCTACCTGAAGGCATCCGCCGAAGATTCGATAACCTTCTTCCTCGTCCACCTGATTAAAATCCCGTTGCAATCAGGTTCTGGCGCTTTATCCTCATCTTTTTTATACTCACCTCCTTTATCTGCTTTTAAAATGCTTAATCACTCAGCATTTTAACTAAATAGTAACAAATACAGCTCTTATTTTATTATAAATTACTATAAATAGCAAATTATTTAGTTCAATTCTTCACTAATTAATTGAGTTAATTTTGATTCCCATTTAGTTAAGATTTTCTCTTCCTTACCTTCCAGCATTACTCTAATCAGAGGTTCAGTTCCAGAAGCACGGACAAAAACTCGACCAGAAGTTCCAATCTCACTTTCTGCAGCTTTAATTTCAGCTTCAATCTTAGCATTTTGCTCCCAGGCTTCTTTCTGACTGACCTTTATATTTGCCAGAAGTTGGGGCCAGTAACTCATAACCTGCTTTAATTGAGATAAAGATTTACCTCTTTTTTTTATGATTGCAGCAATTTTAACTGCAGTTAAAATTCCATCCCCGGTTGTATTGTATTCACTAAAAATAATATGACCTGATTTTTCTCCACCCAGCTTATAATTATGTTTTAGCATTTCTGCCAGCACATACCGATCTCCATTTTTGGTTATTACTAGATTAGCTCCCACTTCTGCCAGACTTTCTTTTAATCCCAGGTTACTATACTTAGTTGTAACCACTGTCTCTTTATTTAATTTATCTTCAGCAATCATCTCTCTGGCAGCGACAGCCATAATATTGTCACCTTCTACAACCTCGCCCTTTTCGTCAATTAAAATTACTCTGTCTGCATCCCCATCATGAGCAATACCTAAATCAGCATTGGTCTCTATTACTTTTTTTGCTGCCAGCTCAGGAGCTGTTGAGCCACAATTAACATTAATCTCTGCACCATTAGGATGATTGTTAATTACAATCACTTCTGCTCCCAGCGATTCAAAAACAGCCGGTGAGGCCTGATAAGCAGCTCCATTGGCACAATCAATTACTACTTTTAAGCCATCCAGTTTTTGATCAGTACTCTTAATCACAAAATCAATATATTCCTCAATCCAGTTATACTTTTCTTCGACCAGACCAATCTTATTGTCAATTGGATAGGGTAACTCTTCCGAATGATCATTAAAGATTAACTCTTCAATTTCCAGTTCTGCCTGATCACTGAGTTTAATTCCGTTCTGATCAAAAAATTTAATTCCATTATCAGCAGTCGGATTATGAGAAGCAGAAATCATAACCCCTCCAGCTACTTCTTTTGATCTACTTAAAAAACAGACACCAGGAGTCGGAATAATTCCCAGTCTGTAAACATCAATTCCAACTGAAGTCAAACCGGCCATCAAAGCAGCCTCCAGC
>JAXKWB010000173.1:0-8014 GCA_036172385.1 Halanaerobiales bacterium
ATTTCCCCCTTATTATTTGCATCTATTTTAAATTTCAGTAAAGCGCTATTCAGCTCCAGAATTCCTTTTTCTTTCACTTTCAGCTTTTTTAAGAATCTGTTGATACTTCTTTTTGTCACAGCCAGCTGATCAGAGAGCTGTTCCCGGGAAAATCTCTAATCTCCCATTTATTAATAATATCAGCAGGGGCTTCTGCAAAAGCCGTGGCAAGTTCTTCGTTATTTTTTATAATTTTTCTTATATTCAATCTTCTCTCCCTAATTTTAATATAGATTTAGAATTTAAAAAAGGCATATGTCCTGATTGTAAATATTTTATCAATTAATCGGAAAATAATAAAGCAAAATATTTTCTGCAGATCATTATCAAGCTCCAAAGTTTTAAACCGTCCCCTAAAGTTTCTTCAGCTGACGGGCTTTCCCCACAAAAAAAACCCGGACAGAGTTTTCTTTTTTAAACAAATATTTATTTTTAAATCTGATCACCTTAATCTTCGCAGTTAAAATTTAAGCCTCACTGCCAATTAAAGTTTCGTTTTCGTTGATCAGCTTAATAAATACCTCTACCAGCTCCGGGTCAAACTGACTTCCCGATTTAGCCTCTATTTCTGCCAGAGCTTCCTCCCGACTCATGGCTTCACTGTATGGCTGCTGATGAGTCATTACATCATAGGCATCGGCTATCGCAATTATCCTTGACAGAATAGGAATTTCTTCCCCTTTAAGCCCTTCCGGATAACCTGTTCCATCCCATCTTTCGTGATGGTGCAGTATATATTTAGCAATCGCTGAAAATTTATCGGTAGAATTTGCAATACTGTATCCCCGCTCGGCATGTTTTTCCATTAATTCCCACTCTTCTTCAGTTAAACTACCCGCTTTTTTTAAGATAGATTCGGAAATAGTTACCTTGCCGATATCGTGCAGGGAAGCCAGCAGCGATAACTTATTGAGCTGCTCATAATCCAGGTCAAGCTCACTCCCCAGACTGACAGCCAGGTTTTTCAGCCTCTGTGCATGGTCTCTGCTTTCTCCACTCTTGCTTTCCATGGTAATTATCAAGTTCTTGATCAGTTTGTCTCTGGAATTTTTGCTTTTAATCACTTTATCCCGGTACATATTATCATCAGCAGTTTTAAATACCTGATTTATATCTTCTTCTGCCTTATTTTTAGTTGCAAATCCAATTCCTAAAGATAGGGTAGTATCTTTAATTTTAACGTTTCTACTTTTCTTATTAATTCTGGCTACAATTTTTTCGGCCGCTTCTTTTCTGGTCTGAGGTAAAATTACAGCAAACTCGTCTCCTCCAAATCTGGCCAGAACATCTTCCCCTCTTAAACTGGATTTGAGAACCTCAGCCGCTTTCTTAATCAATTGATCTCCAGCTAAATGTCCATAAATATCATTTATCAGTTTAAGTCCATTGACATCAATAACTATAATAGTTAAGGGCAGCTGTTCCTCATTATCCAGACGTCCTAATTCCAGATCAAAAAAAGCTCGATTGTAGAGGTTGGTCAGCTGATCGTGGTAGCTTAAAAATTTTAATTTCCTTTCTTTCATCCGCAGATCTGTCAGATCAACCTGCATCGACAATATTCCCTCTCCCCGGTCAGGAAGGTTAATTTTAGTTTCCTTAAAATGGGTGTAATAGTGGTTCCCATTTTTATCTACATTATCCAGGTTGAATTCCAAATCCTGACCGCTCAGGATAATTTCTATATCTTTTTTTGCTTCTTCAACTCTTGCGGGGACCACCAGTTTATCAAAGATACTGCTGCCCTCCAGCTCCTCTTTACTGTAAGCTGTCATTTTACAGAGAGCTTCGTTAACCTCAATTATGTTACCCTCCGGGTCCTCCAGCATCATTCCGATAGGTGCTTTATTGAATATTTTTTTGTACTGTTTTTCTTTTATTTCCAGGTCCTGCTGCGCCTGCTTTCTGGCTGTTATATCTTCGTGCATGATTAATACCCCTTTATCAAAGGGGGTAACTATTATTTTAAACCATTTTTTCTTTTCAAACTTAGGGTCCGGATATTCCAGCTCAAACTTTTCACTTTTCCCGGTAATTACACTTTCGATTCCTGCTTCTATATCTCGAAAGCAGTGCTTATCTAACTCAGTGATCATTTTCATTACCTGAATATAATTTAGTCCAATGCTTTTGTTCTCTATATTTTCTGCGGCAGCTAAAAGATAGCTCTCCCAGTCATCATTAATAAAAACTATTTCTAATTCTTGATTTAAAATTACACTTTTATAGGCCAGAGAGTTCATAAAACAGGGTATGCTGCACTCCACTTTTATCACCTCTATTATACTCAATTTTCTTCCTGTTCTATCTTAATGATATCACTTAAATTGAAATAGATAAAGTTTTTTACTGCTGTTATGTATAAAAAAACAGGGTGCAGCTGTAATTTCTTGGGCATTAAAAAATATTTGGGAGCAGAAGTTATTCAAGACTAACCTTAATTTTATTTAATGAGCTGACTTTTTGCAGATTCTGAACTCAGAAATCTAATATCACTTCTGTCACGCTCAGCCTCTACTGCTAAATTTCTGTTTGTACATATTTCTGTCAGCTTGATTATAACAGTTTATAATATCTTTTTCTCCACAATCAGGATTACTGCAGTAGGTTGTTGCATACCCGAGCGATATGCTCAGAGGTTCCGGCAGCTGTTTACTATTATATTTTTTGATGCTCTTTAAAATTCTGTCGGTTACTGCAGCAGCTTTCTGATTGTCAGTTTCAGATAAAACAACAGCAAACTCGTCTCCCCCAATTCGCGCCAGTATATCTTCTACTCTTAAAGAATTTTTAACTGCTTCAGCTGCCATTTTGATATATCTATCCCCCATGCTGTGACCATAATTATCATTAATCTGCTTTAAACTATTTAAGTCTCCTACAATAATGCTGACCGGATATTTTCTGGAATTATGAAGCCTTTTTAACTCTTCATTAAAATATCTTCTGTTGTAAAGACCAGTCAGTTCATCGTGATTGGAAAGATATTCGATTTCCCGGGCTGCCCTTTTTTCCTGATCAATATCAATATGCACTCCAACAACCCTTAGAGCAGTTCCCTGTTCATCTCTTTCTGTAACCTTACCAATATCCCGGATCCATTTCCATTTACCTGATTTAGATTTTAACCTGTGCTCATTGAGATATTTTTCTGTTCTGCCTGACAGATGATTATTAATATCTCTTAAAACCCTGTTTTTATCATCAGGATGAACTAACTCCAGCCAGGTGTTCAGACAATTATCCAGCTCAGAAAGCTTGTAGCCGAGCATCCTGGCCCAGTTCTGATTATAATGAACTATTTCCTGCTCAACCTGCCAGTCCCAGATACCTATATTCGCACCCTCAACCGCCAGCTCCAGTCTTTCCTTGACCTCTTCCAGTTCAAATTCGTGCTTTTTGATTTCAGTAATATCGTTATTGCGGCATAAATTAAATCCCCATTTTCATCATCTGAGGCAGGAAAAATATGCAGATTGCAGTATTTTATTTGTTCGTTCACCCGGTAAGCTGCTTCTTCTTTCAATTCCCGGGTCTGCAGAAAAAAATCATTATTCTGCCTGAACCTGTCCGAACTGGACACCGGAACTGCAACCTGGTTTATATTTTTATTGATCAGCTCCTCTTCAGCAACTTCAAATATCTCTTCAAATTTTTTATTAACCTCAAGTATATTCAGATTTCTGTCCAGTAATACTATCCCGGCAAGTGAATTAGTAAACAAATTTTCGAAAATCATTTTCTGTTTTTTCAGCTGCTGCTTTTGTTCTATTTTGTGAGAAATATCTATAACCTCAAATAACAGGGTACCGTCTTTTAATTCTGAATAGCGGAAGTTGAGGTATTTATGCTCACCGGCAGCAGTTGTAATTTTATGGGTCCTATCCCGGATATCATTTTCTATATCTGATTTAAATATTCTTTTAACTTTTTTTCTTCTTTCTGGATTTGGAAAAACTTTGTCATACCAGGTGGTTGAGCTGTTTATTTCTTTTTCAGTGTAGCCGGTTATTTCCTGAAACACATTATTAACAAAAACAAACTCTCTCTCCGGGCTGACCAGAACAATTCCTATCGATAATTTGTCTATTAAATCCTCTCTGAGCTCAATCTTTGAGTTCACAAACTCACCTCCAGAATATCATTATAATGATACTCATAGTTTATATTCTGGATAAGTCTCTGAATTCCTGTATTTTATTTGACCGGCTGCTCAATTTGCTATACAAATGACAAATTATAATTCTGTATATAAAAAACCGGTTAAAGCATTTCGCCTCAACCGGTTTTTTCCATATCTTTTATAATCCACTTTAACCCTTAAATATACCCATGTTTGAATCATAAATAATCAACTATAGATATTATTTTTCCAATACAATAATATCTGCGACTTCCATTGAAGTCAGCTGATTTTTAACCTCTCCAAAAAATTCAACTGCTGTAAGATATATTCCTGTCATAATCACTAACTGAATAACACTACTTTTTAATCTTTTACAGATTAAATTTCTTAATTACTTCTGTAAGCTCGACTGCCATATTGGTTAAATCTTCTGAGGCACTTACTATCTCTTCTGTAGAAGCACTCTGTTCTTGACTGGCTGCCGCTACTTCTTCTGCGTTGCTGGCAGCTTCCTGACTGACTGAAGCAATTTCTTTAATTGTTGCTTCCACATCTTTTCCGTTTGCACTTACTTTTTCGGATCTATCATTAACTTTTTCAATTAAATCTCTCAACCTTAAGGCTGCTGAATTAATTTCTGCGAATGATTTACCAGTATTTTTAATTGCATCAACACTGCCATTTACGACTTCTTCGGTAGCATCCATCCTTGTTACTGCACTGCCGACACCACTCTGAATTTCTCTGACCAGTCCCCCAATTTGATTTGTGGCAGCTTCGGATTCTTCTGCCAGCTGTCTTATCTCATCAGCAACAACAGAAAAACCACGGCCGGCATCCCCTGCTCTGGCTGCTTCAATAGCAGCATTTAAGGCTAAAAGATTGGTCTGAGCAGCTATATTATTAATCAAATCTACTATCTCACCAATTTTATTTGATAAGTCTCCTAAATTATTTATCGTATTCGCTACTTCCTTAGTATTTCCCTTAACGTTTTCTATCTGGTCAACCGAATTATCTATTGATTGATTACCACCTTCAATATTATTCATAACATGATCAGCCTGTGCTTCCATATCTCTGGACATTGAGGTTACATTATCTATCTGATCTATTAGTTCATCAATTTTGCTGGTTGTCTCCTCTACCTGGGCCGACTGTTCTTCTGCTCCGGAAGCTACCTGCTGGATAGACTGTCCTACCTGGGTTGCCGCAGTTGCTACTTCCTCTCCAGAAGCAGATAGCTCTTGACTGGAGGCAGAAAGATTTTCAGCAATATCTGTCACTTTAGAAAGTATTTCATTTAAATTTTCTTTCATCTTATTTAAAGATGCAGCTAAGATACCAGTTTCGTCATTTCTATCTATTTCGAGATCATCAACCGCCAGGTTGCCTTTTGCAATACTATCAGCCATTTTAACCGCTTTAAGAATTGGATTAGCAATATAACTGGCAATAAAATAGGTGATTATAATTCCAATAAATACTGCAATGGCTGCTATCCAGATACTCATATTTCTGGCAGTAACTAATTCTGCCAGCACATCACTTTCGTCTGCTGTCATGGCCACAACCCAGCCTGCCAGACCCACAGGAGCATAGGCTAATTCTTTTTCGACTCCATTATATGTATATTCTCCGACTCCAGAACCACCCTGGACCATTCTTTCAGTTAGACTTTGCAGTTTAGACTGACCTGTTAAAATGTCGGTATTACCAATATACTGTTCATCTGGATGGGCAATTGTTCTCTGCTGCTGATCAATAATCCAGCCATAGCCAAAGCCGTCAATCTCCATATCATTTATTAGAGTCTGTAAATATTTACTTTTTACTGTTCCAGCCATCACTCCAACCAGGTTATTACTCTCAATTATGGGAACTGCGATAACTATCACCTTATCCCCCGAAATTCTGCTTGTCATCGGAAGAGAAATTGCAGTTGCCTGAGTTGAAACCACTTCCTGAAAATATTCACGATCCGAAATGTCAATAGTTCCCCCATTTAAGATATTACCACTCCCGGCAGTATCAGCTATTAAGATCGATTCAATATTGGGATTACTAAATTGTAATAAAAAGTCACTCTGCTCTGACCAGTTCATTGATTTTACCCGTTCGGCATTTGCAAAATCTTCTATCTGAGTTTTTAGTCCAGAAAGCCATTCAAAAATAATCTGGGCGTTCTGCTCCGCACTATTTAAAGAACTATCAGCAGTGGAAACTTGAATAAGATCACTAATAAAATTGTTGAAGGCAATAGAACTGCCTGCCATTAGAATCAGAATCATAAGTGCAATAATAAGAACCATTTTACCTTTTAAGCTTTTGAACATTTTACTCTCCCCTTGTTTATTTTTAGTTTTTAAAAAAATATTCCTACCACTTAAACAGTCCGACTGATTATCTTTTTAACTAAAATGAGAGCTATAGATAATCAAACATTCTATAAACTAATTAGTAATCTTTATTAATAAAAGTAATAATTTTCCTTTATTAATAAAAAAATAAATACTTTAGCTGTTCTGCCTTAGTATTTATTGAATACGATGATAATAATTTATCAAAGGCAACCTGGCAGTCATAGATGCTGATACTCCTTAGACCCATAGCTTTGCGTCATCATTTTTCAATGATTTTGCCAAATATTTAGTTAAAATCTTAATATATGTTAATTATATAACATATAAGGCTAAAATTATAGTTCTAATTTCAGACATAATAAATCATTTTTCGACAGATTGTTACCAATTAACATCGTCTGTTCAAGTTTAAGCTCCAAATTTCGGTTTCAGTCTCATAATGTTTTTCTGCAAAATATCCACATTTCGGCAAAAACATAAACTCCTGAAGAAACAAAAATAAAACCGGCTGAAGTTTTAGCTCCAACCGGTTAATTAGTATTTTTATATTCAAATTAATGCTTCAAAAAATCTATTAATTCTGCTTCTGAATTTGTAGTTACTATTTTTTCGCTTAAATCTTCAATTTTACTCAGTTCAGCCTCATTAATTAATTTAATAATTTTATTTTCTACTTCGTCACCAAATTTAGCCTTAATTTGCCTCATCAAAATTAATCTTGCTTCTTCCTGTTTTCCCTCAATCTTACCCTCAATCTTGCCTTCGATTTTTCCTTCTTCTTTTCCTTTTTTCTTGCCCTGCTCTTCTGCATATTTCAATATTTTAACCATTTTGTAATCCCTCCATATGTCTGAGATTTCTTGCTCACTTAAAAATTTATCACATAATACAAATGTCAAAGCAACAATATTATTTTTTAAATTTTTTTCTACTTCTAGTTTTTTCTCCAGTTCAATAGTTTTTTTGACCCGTTTAACCATCTTCTGATCACTCTTCATCAGCGGAAGAAATATTAAATCAAGGTAATTAATCTTTTCCTTCTTTTCTATTTTTTCTTTTAATTCTTTCAGTTTTTCTTTTCCATCTTTATCAGACATATTAACAACAGTTGTGTTGTAAGCCAGGCTCCCGGCATTAAACGCTGCCTCTGAAGCTGGATATCCCTTAATACATAAAATTATGGTCCGAATTCTGTCTCTATATCTATTATACAACTTTAAGTCATAGGAAGCAAAACGAATCAGATCATCAACAGAAACCTCTATTTCTTCTTCTAAATGCAGGATTGAGCCATCCTGGAGAGTGAAATTCAAATCCATTCGTTCTGTATTTGTTTCAACTTCTGTAAACTCAGTTTCCAGATAAGATACAATTCCAGGCAGCTCTACCTCTAAAAAATCAGCAATATCATTTTTAAAAAGATTAAAAGAGTCTTTAAACACAAAATCATAGTTGTGAGCCGTCACATCAAACTGCTGCATTAAAT
>JAXKWB010000174.1:0-5020 GCA_036172385.1 Halanaerobiales bacterium
CTCATAAGTAGTTAATTATTATAATAAGAAGCAATAACCTGATCCATTATCTCTGTTGTTCTGGCAGCGGTTTTACCGGTGGAGGGAGAATCTCCTCGGTCAAGCAAACTGGCTACTACTTTTTCCAGAAGCGGCTGCTGTACATGTTCTGGGTAGGCAAATTCTATTTCTTCTCTTCCTGCTTCATTCTCTAAAATTATCGGTTCCTCATTAAATGATGAAAAGATCAGGCGGCCTCTGCTGCCTATAATCTCATTCTGATCGAGATCATGATAAGCATTAAAAGTCCAGCTGCCGGTTCCCTGAATCTCATTTTTAAATCTAAAACTCATCACCACATTATCTTCGGCAGGGTAATAGCCTCCCTGATTAACTGCAAAACCAGAAGCTGAGTCAATTGCTCCAAAATAATAGTCAAATAGATCCAGGGTGTGAGCAGCAAGATCTAAAAATTTACCACCCCCTGCAATTTCGGGGAGGACTCTCCAGGGAAGATTGGCTTCATTTTTTTCCACTTCCTCAACCGGCTGGGCCACCCTGATATTAACACTCCTGATCTCCCCAATAGCTCCAGAATCAAGCAGTTCTTTGATTTTTAAAAATCTGGGCATAGCCCGGCGGTAATAGGCTACATGAAGCTGAACATCATTTTTCTGACAGACTTTAATCATCTTCTGGGCTTCTCTGTGATTTCGAGCCATTGGCTTTTCTACATAGACAGGCAGTCCTGCCCGGGCAGCCATCACAGTATATTTTTTATGAGTAGAAGGTGGGGTTGCAATATAAACTGCATTTACTTCCGGATCATTGATCAATTCTTCTGCCTGATCATACCAGCGGGGTACTTTGTGGCGCTCTGCATAATCTTTTGCCAGCTCACCCGTCCGCCGCATAACAGCCACCAGCTCTGAATCTTCTATTTTCTGCAGTGCCGGACCACTTTTCTTTTCTGTGACATCTCCACAGCCAATAATTCCCCATTTTACTTTTTTCATTTATAATTACCTCCGTTTGAGGGATCCTGCCCCTCTCAATATTGTTGGAATTCTATATTTTGATTTTAAACTCCTTTTAATAAATCAAGTTTATAAGCTATCAGGTTATCCTATTTTCCCTGATGGCCAATTGGCTCAATATGAACATAAACTAAATCGACTTCCTCCAGTCCTTCAACTGCATTCCTCACATCTTCCCCTATTTGATGGGCTTTACTCAAAGGAATATCTCCATCGACATTGATATGCATATCAACCCTTAATTGAGGTCCTACATATTCAGCTACAATCCGGTGGACATCTGCAACCTCGGCTACCGAAAAAGCAGCCTCAGCAATTTTTTCAGTTAGTTCCAGATCTGCTCCTCTACCGATCAGATAGCCCACATTTTCCCAGGTGATTTCCCAGGTTGCTTTGAAAATCCAGAGGGCTACAATGAGACCAGCTATCGGATCTAAATAAGGATGGATAAAGTGAGATCCCCAGACACCTATCAGAGCAAGAGTTGTACTAATAATATCAACCAGGTTATCCCGGGCACTGGCCTGAATGGCCGGACTATATACTTTCTCTCCAATCCCGGAAACCAGATAATACATTATATATTTAACAACTATAGCAATTAACATTACAAAAGATGTCCATCCCAGAGCTGTAGGTTCTGCCTGCCCCAGAAAGTTCTGGATGCTCTGCCAGACTGCAGCTATACCTGCAGAGGCCATAGCAGCTGCAATAAAAAGGCTGACCAGAGGTTCGAACTGGCTGTGACCCTGAGGATGTGATTCATCGGCCGGACGCTGGGATACATAGAGGCCGATCCCCATAATTATACTGTAAAGTGCATCCGATAACGAGTTTGCTGCATCGGAGAAAACAGCACTACTACCTGAAATCCAGGCCAGGATGCCTTTAATGACAGCTAATAAAAGGTTCCCTCCAATTGCAAAAATGATTGCCTTGATATATAATCTGCTTCGTTTAGAGTCAGAGACATCAGTTCTTACTCTTTCGATACAGCGGCTATTATAATAGGTGGTTTTTTCTCCACAGTCTATATCGATTTCCTGTTCTCTATCTTCTTGATTATCATTTCGTTTATTCTTTGACCCTGATTTGGTCATTTTTATCGCTCCTTAACTCTGCTAATTTAAACAGTTTTAAAAAAATTAACTTCTCTCCAGACTTGAGTAACTATAATTATATTCTTTTACTGTTGAATTTTCAAATTGCTTAATTTTGCGGCAGATTTCTAATCTAATAATTTCCTGAATTTATATTTGCTATTACAATATTTAAAAACCCCCCTTCAATAAACAGATTTTAAAACAATAAATCCGTTCATCTAAAAGGGGAGTCTAATATTAACTGTCATTTTTTAAAATTAATTACTTAACAACCATAACTGAAGTTTTAGCATGCCTGACAATTTTATCACTGATACTTCCCAGCAGAAATCTCTCTACTTTCCCGTGACCCTTATCAGCTACCACAATCAGTTCGAAATCATTTTCCTCTGCATAATCACAGACGGTGTCAGCAGGATCACCGTGGAGCAGTACTTTATCAGGTTTAATACCTTTTTCTTCAAAAAACTCAGCATCATCATCAAGAATTCTCTGTCTTTTCTCTTTAATTGTATCTTCCTGCTGTTCCATTATGTTTTCTAAAGTTTCAGCAGAGAGATAAGAGGCTACTTCGTTAAACTGGTTTACTGGAATTTCAGCGGACTCTGTATAGACATGGATCAATGTGACTTCTGCATTTAAATCTTCAGCAAGTTCTGCAGCTTTTTGGGCTGCTTTTTGAGCACTTTGAGAACCATCAACAGCTACCAGAATCTTTTTCATAATATCAACCTCCTGTAATTATATAATTCTCTATCTAATAAAAAAATCCTTGTTAGTTGAATAAATTATACTAAATGTAATTTAGTTAACTAATTTTGCTTCTACTGCTGCCTTTTTATTATACTCATGAATTATCGAATATAAATATTCCTTTTCTGCAAAATTGATCGGCTGACTGTAAACTTCAACCTCTTTAATCTCGCCTGAGGCTAATTGATGTTTAAATAAAAATCTATTTTTATTATTTGCTTTAGCATTCTCCATTTCTGCCTTTATTTCAGCTGGACTTAAACAGTTGATCTCTGATATCTTTTTTGACTTCAATTCAGTCCTGCTCCAGCCGTAAAAGTTTTCAGCTGCTGGATTGGCATCAACTAACTGACCTGTTTCGGGATCAATAATTAGAATAATAATATCTTCGTTTTCAAATAATGACCTGTATTTCTGCTGTGAATTAAAATATTTTCTTTCTAAATCTCTGAACTCGCTTATATCCTGATAAATTATATAATACCCTGTTTTCCCCCGGGCCAGTGAAATGGGAAAACCCTGAATGGAAACTTCTACTTTTTTACCACTACTGTCTTCTCTAAATGACCTGGCATTAACTCTTTCCCCACTTTTAACAAGCTCCATAAACTTTTCAGTCTCATCACTTTTTTCTCCAGGAACCACAACATCTTTAATATGTCTGTCTAAAACCTCATACCTTTGATAATCAAACATATCCAAAAAATACTGATTGCTTTTTATTATTCTAAATTCACTGTCTAAGACCACAATCCCTTCTGCACTTTCTTCAAAAAGATATTCAAAATAATCCTCGTTAAAACTGAGAGAAGCTTTGCTGCTTCGGGATTCTACTGCAGAATTTTTGATAGAAAAATTCTCTTTTGAGACAAGTTCTAAAAATTTATCAGCAACCTCAGGTGAAAACTGGCTGCCTCTGTTATTTTCAATCTCTGCCAGCGCCTCTTCTTTTGTTAAGGGCTTTCTATAAGATCTTTCTGATCTCATTGCATCCCAGGCATCAGCAACAGAAATAATTTGAGAGACCAGTGGTATCCTGTCCCCTTTTACTCCTTCCGGATAACCCCTACCATCCCAGCGCTCATGATGGTATAAAATATATTTTGAAATATGCTTTAAAACAGCAGAATCTGCAAGTGCCTGGCTTCCCCAGACCGGATGTTTTTTAATCAGCTGATACTCTTCTTCTGTAAGTCTTCCCTTTTTATTTAAAACACTGACTGGAACTAAAAGTTTGCCGATATCATGAACCATTCCTGCCCAGTAAGTATCGACAACCATTTTGCGGGAAAGCCCTAATTTTTCGGCAACATCCGCTGCCAGGTTAGCTACATTTTCCGAATGGCCTTTTGTATAACTATCATAAATTTCTAAAATCTGAATTATTGATGAAATTAATTCTTTGGTAAATTCTCCCTGCAGTTTATCAAATCGCTTAAAAGCAAAAAAAGAAGAAGCTAAAGTTGCAAAGGACTGGAGAACTTTTTTGGTGGTATCTCTAAATTTAGCGCTGCTTTCGGCAGCTATGTCCAGAGAAATTCTGCCGACAACACTTTCATTAACAGTAATATTTATAAACAGAGAATCTTTGACCTCTTTTAAAGCCTTTTCAAATTCCTCCTGATGTTTTCGCGGAATTTTATCTAAATTTATTGAATACTGCTCAGAAGTAAAAATACCTTTTTCATCATAATGAAATAGACTTTTCTGATCGATTTTTAACTTCTTTAAAATTTCAATGTCATGACCCACAGCATCTACAAATCTGCAGACTCCATCTTCAATCAGATATACCTTGCCATAATCAGCTTCCGGCACAATTTGAACTGCCTGTTTTAATAAATGAGACAGGAATTGAACCTGATCTAAATTATTCTGCTTATCCAGATCGGAAACCAAATTAATCATTGAAATAAACTTTTCGTTCAATTCGTTCAACTCATCTAAAGACTGATCCAGTTCCTCATTCATTGCCAGCAGCTCTTCATTATAAGCAGTTAGTTCCTCATTTAAAGAATTAACCTCGCTTTTTTGTTCTTTTAAGTTATCAGCATAGCGTTTAATCAGTAAATAAAGCAAAACTGCAGTTGCCAGAACATAAAAGGCACCTTTAAAAGACTGGAAGGTATTAAACTTCTCCAAATCACC
>JAXKWB010000175.1:0-8224 GCA_036172385.1 Halanaerobiales bacterium
GTACAGAGTGCGGTGAAAAATATTCTGTCACTGATGAACTCTTAGCAGAACTGCCGCCAAAATGCAGAAAATGTGGTGAAGTTTTAAAACCTGATTTTGTCTTTTTTGGGGAAGCAATACCCGAAAGAGAGGAAAAGCTATCTTTTGAAGAAGCAGAAAAAGCAGAGCTTTTTATAATTATTGGATCAACTGGTGAAGTACAGCCGGCTTCTTTAATTCCAGTGGTGGCAAATAGTAAGGGTGCCAGGATTCTGGAGATTAATATTAAAAAATCTAACTTTACAGATGATATTACAGATCTTTTTATTCAGGAAAAAGCAGCTGAAGCGATGGCAAAAATTGAAGCAGAACTCTATAAAGAATCTGCTTTGTGATTTCAGGAAGTTAATAAATAATATTTTTAGGAGATGATTCCTTAGGAGAGGGAATCATCTTTTTTTATATAAATCTATCATTATATCGTAGGATTTATTTATAGGGGTATTAAAGTCAGCGACTTATCAGATGGAAGTTCAAAAGCTTGTTGACATTAATATATAAACTATATATAATAAATATATATTTTATATATTTACTGCTAAGTATTAATAAGAAATTTTATTTAGCAGTAAAGTAATTAATCAATGTTCTTATAAAAGGAGCGTAAAATGAATAAATTAATTGGTAGAGAAATTTTATCTAAGTTAGTAGACAATGATAAGTCCAGACATCAGCCATATACTTTAGAAAATGATAATCTTAAAGTAATCCCTGCTGGTAAAGGAATTGGTTGGTTTTCAGATAGTAAAGGAGCATTTTTATATCAAAAATTAACTGGAAATTTTATGGTCGAAACCTCTGTCAAGGTGCAGAAGAAAAATTCGATAAATCATGATCAAAGAGCACAATTTTCTTCTGCAGGGTTATTAATTAGAAATCCGGAATCCGGGGCAGGCACAGAATCATGGGTTATGTACAATATAGGCTATCAAAATTCTTTTTATGGGAGAGAAATTAAAGTTACAAGACCATCTAATGGTCTAAGGTTTGATCCTATGTATTTTATTGGCTATCGATCATTATCTACACTCTATTTAATACCATCAAAAGAAACCGGGTTTGCAAGAATCAGAATGGCAAGAGTTGGTAATCAAGTGCGCTGTTATTACTGTACAGCTGACAGCTGGCAGGAAGAAAAACCTGTTTCGGAAATGGAGGCAATGGGCAATGGTCTAAAATATCCTGTAGATCAATTCAATGAACAGGAATTTAGGCCAACCAACTTATTGCTTCCTGATAAGGTTCAGGTAGGAATAATTAGCAATCCGGGAATGGATACAAAACGCCCCTGGAAAAAATATCGGGATAGTGAAATGTTATTCTCCGATTATGCTTATAAGAAAATTAACAGCTTTGATGAATGTTTAGAAGATTAGAGAATAGAAGTTGGATTGTCAACCCTTTTTATAACAATTTTTAGCGAACATTAAATATCTATATTCAACAGGTGCTAGGTAATCTAACGACTTGTGGATTCTATGGTTGTTATACCAGTTAACATAGTCAAATAGCTCATGTTCCAGATCTTTAAAGCTATTGTAGATTCTATCATAAGCAAATTCAGTCTTAACTACTTTAAAGGCTGCTTCTGCCACTGCATTGTCATAAGGACAGCCTTTATTGCTTCAAGAACGCTCAATATCGAAGCGATCTAAAATATCATCGATGGCTTTATTTTTAAATTCATTACCGCTATCAGTATGCAAAATATTAATCTGATCCAGTGGTCTTTTAATACTTTTAAAGGCCTCAGTTACTAATTCAGCATTTTTCTTTTTCCCTGCTGCATAACCTATAAATTCACGGTTGAAGAGATCGATTATCAGGCAGATATAGTTCCATTTACTTTTTACATTAACATAGGTTAAATCACTGACAACAACATCTAGAGCTTCTTTTTTATCAAATTCTCTGTTTACAACATTGGCTATTTTATCTTCATTACACCTGGGAGAATGAACCTTGTATTGTTTTTTAGTGTAAGTGGAAACCAGATCATATTTTTTCGTTATTTTACCTATTCTTCGCTTGGATACCTGGGAACCTTTTTTAGATAATTTTCTTTTGATTTTCCTGGTTCCATAGTGGTTTCTACTTGCTTTGTGAATGGCAATTACTAATCAATATATTCCTAAAGAATATGTTATTGATAAAAATAATATTGTTAGAAAAGAATTCTTTCAATAATACAGATTGGATATGAAGATGATTTAGAAATATATTTTCTAACATCTGAATAAATTGCAAATAATTTTACTTTATCTAATAGTGAAAATAATAAAGGTAAATATTATTTGCATGGTAAAAAAGTATTAATTGAGAAATATAAAGTTAAATCTAAAACAGGAGTTAAGGAAATATTTAAAAAATAGATTTTTTAAAAGCATAGAAGTGCAAGAAGGTAAATCTACTGTAATAATAGTAACTTGCGATAGTAATTATTTAACAAAAATAAAAATTAAAGCTGGAAAGATTAATTGAATGGGCGTTCATTTATTTGATAGAAATTTACTTGAATTAAGATGTGGTTTATAATGTGGGGAAAAATATACTTCTTCTAACAAGGGATTAGAGCGTCATGCCTTCTGTCATAAAGCTTGCAATTTAACCAACACGGGTATTAAAAGCAAGCTTTCCGCCAGGCCTAAAGGCACAGGCACGTCGGAAATCCCAATAACGTTAGCCGCCATTTTAAAGAAATAACCCATAATAACAAATAACAGGAGGATAAGAAAATGGAAAAAACAGCCTTAATTACGGGAGCAAGTAGCGGAATTGGAAAAGAGTTAGCAAAAATTCATGCAGAAAAAGGTGGAAGTTTAATCATCGTGGCAAGACGACAAGACAAATTAACCGAACTGAAAAATGAGTTAGAACAAAAACACAAAGTACATGTCACAGTAATCGCAAAAGACTTAAGTGTAAACGGTGCAGCAAAAGAATTATATGAGGAAGTAAAACACTCAGATCTCCAGGTAGATTATTTAATCAACAATGCAGGTTTTGGTTTGCTGGGAAAATTTCATAAACTTTCATGGGAACGCCAAATGCAAATGATTAACTTAAATATGGTTGCGCTTAGCGAGCTAATATATTTGTTTTTACCTGATATGGTGTTAAGAAATAGTGGTAAGATATTAAACACTTCATCAACAGCTTCATTGATTCCAGGGCCCATGCAGGCATTATATTATGCTACTAAATCGTATGTTGCTTTTTTAGGAAATGCAATTGCCGAAGAATTACACGATACAGAAGTAACTGTAACTACTTTAATGCCGGGAGCTACAGAAAGTGAGTTTGCTCAGACTTCAGGAATGGATAAGACCAGTATATTTAAGAAAACAGCAACTGCTCGTTCCGTGGCTGAAGACGGTTATAATGGAATGATAAAAGGTAAATTAGACGTATTTTCAGGATTAACACCATCGTTTAAAATTTTGAAGGTAATGATACCTTTTGTGCCCAAGAAAATGATGTTAAAACAAATAAGAAAAATGCAAGAAGTAAAGTAAAACGGCGTCTAACAGCGGGTATACAAAATCGCAACACAGGCACTTCGCATACCCGAGATACGTTATCTGATATTATAGTAAAAGTTACTGCAGCCAATAAGACCAAGAGAAAGGGTTTGGTTATCGCATGATGATATTTTTATACTTTGGATTGTCAACCCTTTTTAATTAATTAAATAGCATTATTAAATTATATAATTTGAGGAGGAAAAACTATGGCATATCCATTAGCTTTTTCGCAGGGAATTATGATAATTGTTTATATTTATATCAAAACTGAATTAGGTAAACTTGACTATTTATCACAGCGTAAAATTTCAGCTGCTTTAAATATTCCGGTCCCCACTATTTCTAAAGTAATACGTTCACTGATCAATGCAAACATTTTAAAATCAAAAGCAGGTAAAAATGGAGGCTTTATGGTCCAACAGGAGCCAGCTGATCTGACACTTTATGATGTTTTTACTGCATTGGAACAGAGAAAACCACTTTTTAAATCTGATTTTAATATTAATTTAGAAGGAGAAAAAGTAGGAGCAATTACAGCTGAAATTAATAATTCTCTCAACTGTGCCGAACAGGCGATGAAGGCAGAACTTAAAAATAGGACAATTAAAGAATTGATCGACATCTATCTTAAATAGTAAAATCAAAAAGCAGGGGAAGATTATTTTATTAACTGTAGAAATAATCGTTCTGGGACAGTAATTAAGCAGTTTTACCAGATATCTATTATAAATTATTCTCCAAAATTATATTCTGCAATATAGGGTAGATTTCTATATTTTTCCTGATAGTCCAGTCCATATCCAACCACAAAATTGTCTTCAATTTCAAAACCGGTATAGTGGACAGGTAAATCCAGCAGTTTATTATCTGAGATATGCAGCAGAGTGCAGATACTGATGCTTTTTGGGTTGCGGGCCCCCAGGTTTTTCAGCAGATAGCTGTGGGTTAAGCCGGTTCTGATAATATTTTCAATAATCAAAACGTCTCTGCCGGCTATACTAAATTCGAGATCTCTGGTTACCCTAATAACTCCTGAGTTATCTTGATCTGCATAGTGATTTAATTCTAAAAAATCAAGTTTAAGTGGAAACTTAAGTTTGCGACTTAGATCGGTCATAAAATAAAGAGAACTCTTTAAAATACTGACTAAAATGACTTCCTGGTCCTTAAAATCTTGATTTAGCTGAGCTGCCAGTTCATCAATCCTGGCAGCAATTTCTTTTTCGGAAATAATAACTTTTCCTAAATTATCTGTTTCCATTTATTCTTCACCTCCGTTTAACTCGAACTTCTCTGCCAGCTGTTCAAAATCTTTTTTATAAACGATTTTTACATTAATATGAGGATATAGTTCCTGCAGGAGACGAACCTTTTTATTTTTTTCGGTGGTATATTTTCTTTTCATAGTTGTCAGTTCAACATAGGTGTCATGTTCGGTTAAATAAAAGTCTGGTCTAAAAGCCATGATTACATTTCCATCTGGATCCCATTCCAGCGGAAATTCACTTGGTTCATATTCCCACTGAATATGATGCATATCCAGGATTTTAGCAAATTCTTTTTCGCTTGCATGGCCAAAGCTGCGCTGGCTGTTATTTTCATTTTGCTTTGTGTCAGCTTTAATTTCGAGATTATTATTTAAGGGACCGGGATTTGCTTTTTTTAAATCAATTAAATTCATTAAAACCGAAATGCTTTCTTCCAGACTCAGTCCATCTCTATTTAAAGTTAAATGATAGAGGGTAGTTTTTTCCCAGTCCTGCTCGTAGATTCGCCAGAGATAGCGGCGGTGTTTGCGGTCAGCTAATTCAAGTTCCCGGGCAGCCTCTTCTTGATGTAGACCAAATTCTTTTTCTAACTTTTTAATTCGATATTCTTCGGAAGCAACAATTTTAAAATGTAGAGCATAGGGATGATTGTTAAAAATAATTTGTGCTCCCAGTCCTAAAATAAGCAGATTGTTATTTTTAGCTTCTTTTTTTAGTTTTTGAGAAATATATTCAGCAAAAGTAATCTGCTTTTCTTTTTCTGCACCGGGATTGGCAATTTTAGTGTAGAATTTAGTGCTCTGCTCCAGCATATGCAGCTGGTGCTCGTCAGCCACTTCGGGCAGCCAATTTTTTAGTACATAGCTGCGGTCAATTAACTTTAATCCAAGACGATGGGATAGTTTTTCTGCAATTTTTTCTCCACCACTTGCCGTCTGTCTTGAAATTGTAATGATCTGCATAAATTCCACCTTCTTTCTTTAATCATATTATAGCATAAATAGCAGCCTGCGGCTATATCAATTAGCAAATTAAGGAAAAATGAGTTCAAACAAAATAGAATAATTATTTAATTCGGAATTCTTAAAAAAATAAAGGATTTTAACAATTTTTGCCCAATATAATAATAAGAATAAAATTTTATAATTTGTTTAATAAATAGGGGGTATTATTCGATGAAAACTTTAGCTTTAATTTTAGCAGGCGGTAGAGGCACCAGGCTTGATATTTTATCGGCACATCGTGCTAAACCAAGTGTTCCATTTGCAGGAAAGTTTAGACTTATCGATTTTGCCTTAAGCAACTGTGTTAATTCCGGCATTTATAATGTAGGAGTTTTAACTCAGTATTTACCATTGTCTTTAAATAATCATATTGGCATTGGGAAACCGTGGGATTTAGACCGCAGAATGGGTGGAGTTACAATTTTGCAGCCATATAGAGGTAAGCCTGGAACAACCGACTGGTATGAAGGAACAGCTCATGCGATTTATAAAAACATGAGTTTTATAAAAAATAAAGACCCGGAAGAAGTAGTTATTCTTTCTGGAGACCATGTATATGAGATGGATTACAGCAAAATGGTGGAATACCATAAAGAAAAAGGGGCAGACTTGACAATCGCAGCCCAACCTGTTCCCTATGAAGATGCAGATCGTTTTGGTATTTTAGATTTCAATGATCAGATGCAAATCACTGATTTTGTAGAAAAACCGGCAGATCCCCCCAGTAATTTGGCTTCAATGGGTATTTATGTTTTCAAAAAAGAAGTTTTATTAGAAGTACTTGAAAAGTACTGTTCTGAAAAAGATTCGGATTTCGGGCATCACATTATACCTCCGATGATCGAAAAAGGTGGTGTTTATCTCTACGAATTTGATGATTACTGGAAGGATGTAGGTACACTTGCAGCTTACTGGGAAAGCAGTCTGGAGCTGACCAATCCGATTCCAAGTTTAAACTTATATAATGAAGAATGGAAACTGCATACCAGGAGTGAAGAAAAGCCTCCTGTTAAATTTGGAAAAGAGGCCTGTGCTTCCAAGAGTCTGATCTCCAATGGTTCTATAGTTAATGGAGTAGTAGAAAATTCCATTATCAGTCCGGGAGTTTATATTGAAGAAGGGGCAGTGGTTAGAGATTCTATCATTTTTAATGATACAATAATTAGAAAAAATTCTGTGGTAGAAAAAGCGATAATTGACAAAGAAGTTGAAGTTATGGCTAATTGTAAGATAGGAGACGGAGACGACTTAACACCTAATAAAGATAAGCCTGATCTTTTAGATAATGGCTTAAATGTAATAGCAAAAAGAGCCACAATTCCAGAAGGAACAACTATTGGCAGAAACTGCAGGATCTTCTCCTATGTAGGTGTAGAAGATTTTGAGAGTAAAAATATTCCAAGTGGCAGCACAATCACTTCCGAAATTGGAGAAAAGGTTGCAGCTGGAGATGAAGATCATGTGCGTGAATTAAATACTTAAAAGAATTAACTATATATTCAGGCTCCCTTCAGTTAATTGAGGGGAGCTGTTTTATTTATTGAAGATTTTATGCTAAAATTAGGGTAGTTAAGTTAGTTTTAATATTTTTAATAGGAGATGATTATTATCAAAGTTAAATGGTTAGGTAATTCGGCCCTGTTAATTGAGGATCAAAAAAATATTGTAATTGATCCCAGCTTTAAGCTGGAAACTGATTTTGAGGCAGATATTGTGTTAATTACCCATGAGCATGATGATCACATTAATCCGGAACATCTGTCAGCAGTAAGTAATGAGCAGACAAAAGTTTTTGCACCTCAGTCAGTTTATGATAAATTTGAGATTGAAGGAGAAGTTGTAAAAGCCGGGGATGTTCTGGAAGAGGAAATCAAAGTTTTAGATGTTGACTGTTATCAGGCAGAAGAATCAGTAGCTTATTTCTACAGAGGCTTATATCAGACAGCAGATGCCTCTGATTATCCTGATCCTGAGGCAGAAGAAATCAAGCTGCTTTTTACAGCCTGTTTTAATGATCATTTTTCTGATTATCTAGAAAAAGCAATTAAACTTAGTCCAGCGATGGCAGTACCCTATCATTATGATCCAGAAGCAAGACAGGAATTGCTGCAGGCCAAAGGTTTATCCAGCAAATTTGAACAGATCGGATGCAAATCTAAAGTTATAAAAATTGGCGAAGAGTTGGAATTTTAAAAGTCTGATTTAATTATAATTAAGTTTTAAGAGGAGCCTGGGTTAAATTTATAGAATAGAGAAAAGCTCTCGGGAAGATTAATTATCCTGAGAGCTTTTATGGTTTGCCTGGCATGAGTATTTGCTAATCAGTGAAAGTCTGATGTGGGGGTTAATAGTGCCAACCACTAGCTGAAGACAAGGGTGTCCATTGTGA